>JAFGDC010000042.1 GCA_016932295.1 candidate division CSSED10-310 bacterium | reverse complement strand
TGGTACGCGCCTATTGCCAGCGCGCCGGGCTGAGCGTGGATCGCGGCGCGGTCGCGGATGCAATGGCCACTGTCCGCTGGCCCGGACGACTGCAGACGGTGAGCCGTGACGGGCCGACGCTCATCCTGGATGGCGCCCACAATCCCGCCGCGGGCCGGGCGCTGGCGGCCGCGTTGACGGAACTTTTTCCAAACAGGCGCTTGATCGGTGTGATCGGTTGTTCGGCCGACAAAGACTATCCCGGTGTGCTCGCCAACCTGTTGCCGGTACTCGACGGCGCCGTGTTCACACGGTTCTCATCGCCCCGTGCCGCGGCGCCTGAAAAGCTGGCCGCACTGGCGCCGCCGACCATGGACGCGAGACTGGCGGACAACGCCGCAACCGCCCTCGCCACGGCCGACGAGATGGCCGGGGATGGAGGAATCGTGATTGCAACCGGGTCGCTGTTCCTGGTGGGTGACTTGCTGGCCGTGCACTCCGCCTGAGCCGCCGCTCTTCCCGGATCTGGAGCATACTGTTGGCTTGCTGCTGCGTGTGGCCTTATACCTGTCCACACGCCCTCTTCGTGTCCACACGCCCTCTTCGTATCCACACGCGCACCTTCATGTGCAGGCCCGTTCCAGCACCGGACGGATCGGTGGAACCAACTGATAATCAAGGTTTCCCGACGATTGAATATTGACTGGCACGGGCGGTGTTGGTAAGATCGATAATCAACCCGATCACTTGGTGGGACTCATGAACACAATACAATCAATCGATGCGGTGGTGTTGGCGGGCACCCATCGCAATCCCAAACGGCTGGTATTGAATAGAAACAAGTCATTTTTACCTATCAATGGCAAGCCGGTGATCCAGTACGTGATCGAGGCGCTGGCCGCAACACCGCTGGTCAAGCATATCGCGGTGGTCGGACCACAGGATTCCTTGCAGGACGAGCTGAGCGGCTGCACGGCACCATTCATCCCGGTTCCCGATCGAGGCAGCTTCCTGCAGAACGCATGGGTGGGATACGAGGCGCTGGTGACACGGGAGGCGAACTGGCCGGACCTCAATGCGGTGCGTGCGCTCCTTGGCGGCTCGCTACCGCCCTTCAAACCATTCACACCGGTCGATGACAAGCACCAGCTCGTCGCCGCCATGGCCCTTGCGATGATTCGTGATGACGCCATGGGGATGCCGCTCTATCGACTCGAACGGCTGGTGGACGATTACTTCATCACCAAGCGGCGGCACGGTTATCGATACAGTTCGCAGCGGCAGGAGGAGATGATCGCCTCTCTCCTCGAAGATCAGCGGATATTCACGCGGCGGGACACTGAACTGCTTTTCAACCATGAACTCTTACGGACCTATTTCGCTGAATTGGGCAAACAGCTTGACAAGAAAGTCCTCTTTCTCACCGGTGATATCCCCTTGCTCATTCCCGAGGCGGTCCAGGATTTCATCCTGCGTTGCGCTCCATTCACCCAGGATTTTTATTTCGGCATGAGTGAGCGGCGCGATCTGCGCCCGTATTATCCAACCAACAAGCGGCGAGGTATCCGCCGCCCCTATGTGCAATTCCACGAATATTGCGCCAGGGCAGCCAACATCAACCTCATCAGGCCGAAGAAAATCGGTAATGTCCTGATCATCCAGCAAGGATTCAATATCCGCAAGCTCAAGGAATGGCGCAACGTCATGAAGCTCATGACGATCCTCTACAAGGTCCAGGGCGGACTGCGTTCCGTGTGGTATGTGGCATTGTTTCAGGCCGCGACGGTCCTGTCGCGCCACGGGTGGGAGCGCATGGCCCGGCAGGTCCGCCGATTTTTGCCGCTCTACAAGGTCGAAGCGCTCGCCACAAGGATCCTCCAGGCGGATTTCACCTGCATCCGTTCACCTTACGGCGGCATCTCACTGGATATTGACAACCAGAACGATTATGACATCATCATCGAGCATTTCGACGTTTGGATGGCGCATCAACATCAGATAGCGAAACGCCTGGGCACCAACCTTGACGGCGGTGTGCCGGCCGCTGCCACCATACGGCACGATCCCGAGGATTAGGTATGTCGAAACTCAAACAATTTCTCAAAAAATTACTGCCCAAGGATTTTTTCTCCGAGTACCAGGCAGTGGTGATTCCTTCCGGAAAGCGGATGGAAGTGAACAAGTATTTTCGGGCCGGGCCGGGCCGTTTTGAATTCGAATTCATCGTTCGCCAGGACAATGTGTTCGGTGTCAAGATCGGTATGGCCGCCGACAAGAAAGGACGCTTCCGGGGCATCCCCACGGATACGAAACACATCAAGGGGGAGAACCAGGGCGCGCCTTTCCGCATCGTCCTCTCCGGCGCTGATTTCCATTACAAATCCAACGACAAGTGGCTGGTGAAAGCCAGGGCGAATAACTTCGACCCCTATAAAAAAGACCATGTCCTGGACATTCACGTCACCGAGCTGTAGCTCTTGCCATTCGACCGCCCTCCAGATAGAACAGCAAGAGTATGTCGATCGATCCTGATCATCCCGGAGAGGCCGGAATAACCTACGAGTGTCGCGCAGGGAAATCGAGGAAGCCCGCATGAAGAGGTTTCATTGCATTGGATTGGCGGTTGCGGTGACATTGCTCCCGGGCATGACCGGCGCCGGCCGTGCGGTTCAATCACCCAGCCTGGCCACCCATGGCGCCGCCGGCTGCATCTCCGGTTCCTGTCATCTGCTCGACACAGGCGCCGAGCGGATTCTCCTCGATTGCGGTTCATTCATGGACAAGGAGTTTCTCGCCAGGAACAAGTCATTTCCCTTCAGCCCGGCGACGATCGATGCGGTGGTGGTGTCACATGCACACCTGGATCATTGCGGCCGGCTCCCCCTGTTGTTCGCCAATGGATATCACGGACCGGTGATCTGCGCTGCACCCGGCAGGGAACTCATCGGAATCATGCTGGAGGTGCAGCACGGCATTCTCGCCGGTGATCGCGATTCGCCTCTGGGATCGTTGCGTGGCTATGAACCGGCTGCCAGAAACATGATCGAGCTGGAGTACGGCGTCGAATATCCTGTCGGAAGCGCAGGCGTAACGCTGCTGCCGGCCGAACACATCCTCGGCTCCGCCATGATCCAGGTGGAGTATGGACCGCGCACGGCGCGGCGGCGATTACTGTTCACCGGCGATTTTGGCAACACCGGCTCCACGATTCTGTTGCCCAAGGCGCGGGTCCGGGAGGTGGACACATTGGTAATCGAATCCACCTACGGAAACAAGGATCACGGGGACCACGCCGCTGGTCAGAAGCAGTTCTACAGCATCTTGAGTGACACGGTACGGGATGCCGGAGTGACCATACTACCATCCTTTGTCCTGGCCCGTACGCAGAAGATCCTCGGATTCCTTTATCAGGGCATGGTCTCCGGCCAGGTGCCGCGGGACCTGAACGTGTACGTGGCCAGCCCCACCGCCAGCACCATCACAGAGATTTACGCGCGACATGAATCCCACCTGGCACCTGCCTTCAGGCTGGGAACCATCGGTGATGCATCGCCGTTCGCCTTCAACACCCTGCATTTCTACCAAAGCTTTACCACCATCAAACGTCCGGCCGTTATCATCGCCCCCACCGCGGATCTCGCCGCCGGAATCGCCCGCAGCTTTGTAGCCCGGCATATAGAGGACGAGGATACCAGGATCTGCTTCGTGAGCAGTTACCAGACGCCGGGAAGCCTCGGCGAAGCGCTGGTCAACGGCGCCCGGGAAGTGGAAATAGATGGCCGGCGCTACCAGGTCAGAGCACGGGTGTATGAACTGGGTATCTTCTCGGGTCACGGTGATCGCGGTCAGATCGTCTCCTGGCTCGAAGGATTCGCGCGGATAGGACAGATCATCATAGTGCATGGATTCCCGGAATCATCCCGGGGCCTTGCCGAGGCGATAGCCGCCCGTTTCAAATGGCCGGTGACCATCGCTAAGCTGGATGAGGTCTATTCCCTGGACCGATGATTCAGGAACCGCTGCCCGGCGGACCCATCCTCCTCCAGGAATGCCTCCAGCCGGCGCCGATAGTCAGGGCTGAG
>JAFGDC010000431.1 GCA_016932295.1 candidate division CSSED10-310 bacterium | reverse complement strand
TGGATCGGCGACCCGGCGATAGGGGGACGGCGGATCGGATCGACCGTATGATGGATGGTATGAACGGCATTTCATGGTGCAGTCGTGAGAGAGGATGGATGAGCATCCATGGCACGGATTAGTTCGAAGTTGCGTTTCCTCATGCAGACCCTGGTACCGGGTCCGGGGCTGCGATTCGTCGTGGGTTCTGGTGAGTATAACTACAGCGCCGCGCGATTGAATACACCTCGTGGATTGCGGCCGGGAGACCTGATGGCAAGTCTCGATGTGGGAACAGCCAGCATCCACACTGTTATTGGTCGAATGGAGAAGAATGCCAAAGTGGCTATTCTCGGCGTCGGTCAGAGCAAGGCCAAGGGATGGCACATGGGTGAGGTGGTCAATGAGCCGGAGGCCACCGATTCCCTCAAGCGAGCCATCGGCCTGGCGGAGATCACCGCCGGTTGCCGGTTGCCGCCTATCATTCTTGGGTTGAACGGTCTGGCCATCCGGAAACGCCATTTCCCGGATGAGCGACTGGCGATGAAGGGATTCGATTCCGGTACGGCGCTTGAACACCGGCATACACGGATTCTGCACATGCACCGGCGCAATGGCGAATCCGGCCAGGCCGCCGGCGTCATGGTGGTGAGTGCATCGGAACGTAAGCTGCAGCAATGCCTGCAATGCTTCTGGAGACTGAATATCCGCGTCAAGGAAATTCACTGGTCGCCATTTTCCCTGGGCAGGAGCCTCATGCCGGACGGTGATCAGCAACCGGATGTGATGTTGGTGGATATGGGGGGCGCGCGCACCAGCGCCGTGATCTACCAGGCCGGTCAATTGAATGATGCGTTCAGTCTCAATACCGGCGGTTCCGATATCACCAGTGACATCGCCGTGATGCTCGGTATCTCCGTGCATGATGCCGAAAAATTGAAATGCCGTGAAGGAGTGGCCACGGAGAAGGATTCGGATGGATATCAGCAGTTGTATTTACCCTACAATCTTCGCAGCCGGCACAACATTGAGGTGATCTATCATATCGAGCTGGCGCGATGCATCGAGCATCGTCTGCATCGAATCTTCCGATCACTCAGGCGGGAGATGCAGGCCGCCATGGGTGTTCATTACCGGCCGGATCACATTCTTCTCACCGGTGGAGGGGTCGCTCTGACCGGGATCGAAGCGCTCGTGACGGCGGTCTTTTCCGCCCCATGTCGGGTGGTCGGACCCGCAGCCATAACCGGCTTGGACGACGATATCATTGCCTTGCAGATTTCTGCCGGGGTTGGTTTGTTGAAGCTTAACAACATTGGCGGCGTGACCGGCTATCACCCACAGGAGCCCCAGGTGCGGCGCTTCAATCGATGGTGGAGACCATCTTATAAGAGTCTTCCCTTTGTCCGTCCCAGGGACTATAGTACCCGCACACAGGCGGGAACTGAGATCCCGCCTGCATTCTAAGCCGGTGCGCAGAATCCCGGCGGGAGAAGTATAATGATACGTTTTGCCGAATCAGATGCCCGGAAGAGCGGCGCCAACATCAAGGTGATCGGCGTGGGCGGATGTGGCTGTAACGCGGTGGATCGGATGATCGCCCTCAACATCCCCGGGGTTGAATTCATCGCCATCAACACAGACACGCAGGCACTGCAGCGCAACCAGGCTCCTGTAAAGGTCCAGATCGGCACGCAGGCATCGCGCGGCCTCGGCGCCGGAGGCGAACCGGAACGCGGCCGGGAGGCTGCCACTGAGGATCTGGAAGCACTGCGCACGGTGGTCATCGGCGCCGACATGACCTTCATCACCGCCGGAATGGGCGGCGGTACCGGCACTGGCGCTGCTCCCGTCATCGCCCAACTGGCTCGGGAAGCAGGCTCACTCACCGTCGCCGTGGTCACCAAGCCCTTCCGCTTCGAGGGGCGCAAACGCGGTTCTCAGGCGGATGACGGGGTGAAAAATCTGCGCGCCCAGGCTGATACGTTGCTGATAATCAAGAACGATAATCTGCTCAAGGCGGCTAAGCCCAACACCAGCATCCAGGAAGCCTTCAAGATGGCTGATGATGTTCTCGCGCAGGCGGTGCGTGGCATTTCCGACCTGATCACCATCCCCGGCTATATCAACCTGGACTTTGCCGATGTCCGCAAGATTATGTCCAACATGGGCATGTGTCTGATGGGCACCGGCGTAGCCAGCGGCGAGAAGCGCGCCGAGCAGGCCGTCGAAGTGGCGACTTCCAGTCCTCTGTTGGAGGAACTGAAGATCGATGGCGCCAAGGGGATCCTCATCAATATCACCGGCGGCAAGGATCTGACGCTCAAGGAAATCAACGAGGCTTCCACCTACATCTATGATCTGGCCGATCGTGAAGCCAATATCATCTGGGGTTACGTAATCGACGAGAGCTATGACGGCAAGGTCAAGGTGACGGTGATTGCCACGGGTTTCGACATGCCGCACGAGGGTTTCAAGCGCCAGGATGTGCACGAGAAGGAAATCGAACCGGCGGAGGAAACCGTCGAAGTGCCCATACGTGTCGAACCGATGGGAGAGGTGAAAGGCACGCCTGTCGATACCGTCCCCGAGGTTCCGATCACCGCTGCACCCGTGATGGAAAGAGTCGCCACTTCCGTCGACGATGGGCACGAAGAGGAGAAACCGGGCCTGGATATCGATACGGATGTGATCAAGCTCGAGCGCTTGCGCGCGGAGGCTGCTGCCGTCGAGGCAGACATGGCGGCTGGTGGCGAACCTGATATTCCGGCCGATGATGATGGCCGTGACGTTGCATCGCCTCACGGGGAAGGGCTGACCGATGCTCCGGAAGAATGCATTGAAGCGGCGCCGGAACCAGCCGCCCGTGAGAGTGAATCGGTATCGCAGCCGGTTGGTGCCGGGAGCGGCGTGACGCCCTATTCGAAATTCACGTTCGAAATCTCCAAAGGCGAGGTCCGAGAGCGATTCACTGATTGCTATATCGAGCGAGCATTGAATCCTTATCCTTCGGTGATCAGGAAACTGTCCGAGGACAGTCCGCAGCCAGAAACCAACTGAATGTTGTCGTTATTTCCCCTGGTGCGGCGCTCGACGCCGCCCGTGGAGGAGTATCATGCGGCAATCCACGCGGCGTAACGGCGCTCCGCCCCCTGACCGCGACACCCTGTTGGCGGACGAACTGGGAACGAGGCGGAAAAACTGGGGCGTGTCGCTGCATGTCGCTCTCGCCTACCCCAATACCTACGCGGTCGGCATGTCCAACCTGGGTTTCCATCTGGTGTACCGGCTTCTCAATGATCGACCTGATTGCCTGTGCGAGAGAGTTTTCCTTGAGCCAGCCCTGGTGGCGCGCAGCGGCGAGCCGATAACCCTGGAGTCAGGCACTCCGCTGGGGCGGTTCCACATGTTGGCGTTCGCCATGGCCTTCGAGAATGATTATCCGCATCTATTGACCATGCTGGCCAAGGCACGAATACCATTGCAGGCGGACGGGAGGGATCGGTATGCGCCGCTGGTGCTGGCCGGCGGTATTGCGGTCACGGCCAACCCCGAACCCCTGGCGCCCTTTCTCGATCTGGTGGTGTTGGGCGACGCTGAGGCGATTCTGCCGGCACTCATGGACAGGTATGCCGATCTGCTTGCGCACCGGGCGTCCCGGCGCCGGACCATAGATGCGTTGGCGCAGTTGCCCGGTGTGTACGATCCGGCCGCATTCACCCCCAGGTATCATCCTGACGGCAGGCTGGCGGCCGTGGCTGGGTCCGCGACTCCGCGCCGCCAGTTGCTGAGGGATTTCACCGGGTATCCCGCTCTTGGTCCCATCCGCACGCCGCGCACCATCTTTTCGAATTTCGCACTGGTTGATGTATGCCGCGGTTGTCCCCGAACATGCCGGTTCTGCATGGTGCGGGGAGTGAACCAACCGTTTCGCTTTCGCCGCCGTGAAGACCTCATGCGGGAGATCGTTGCCGAGGTGCCGGCCGGGGTCACCATCGGATTGGTGGGTGCGTCCCTGGCCGATTTGCCGGGGCTCGACCTGCTCTGTACTGAGTTACTGGCGGCAGG
>JAFGDC010000430.1 GCA_016932295.1 candidate division CSSED10-310 bacterium | reverse complement strand
GGGCGAACGGAGCCGGACAAGGATCCCGACATGGACGCCACGATCCGGCGGGAAGTGCGGGAAGAACTGGGTATTGAACTGGCCGCTACGGCGCGGTTCATGGGCCGTGCGGACGACGTCCGGGCGGTAGGCCGGGGCCGCCGCCTGCCGCTCATCATTTCAGTGTTCGTCTACCAGTTGATTATACCGGTCGAACCGCGTCCGAACCAGGAAGTGGTGGCCGCCATGTGGATACCCGTTGCCGCACTGCTGGACGAGAACAACATGGAATGGATCGACTATATGATGGAGGGTGATCGCTACCGCCTTCCGGCAATCCGGCATGGTGGTCGATTGATCTGGGGACTGACCTATCGGATGCTCGACAACATCATGAGCATAGCGGGTCGACCGCTGTCCGGAGACCCACTGGTCGTACCCGAGGAATTGAAGTAGCCGGAACTGGTGGTTCCATCGTGACTGGATGCCACGAGGAGGAGCATGTTATGGAAAACACTCGCCTGCAACGCCTGTTCGAGATCAGCTACAGTGTGATCGAAGCAGATCTGGCGGGAGTGGATCATGCCATGAGCATGCAGATTCCACCTGGCGGCAACTGCCTCAACTGGGTGGTGGGACACATCTTGGCCAGCCGCATCCTGCTCCACAGGATTTTGGATATCGAACCGGTATGGACTGACGAAGACGCCGCGCCCTATGACCGGGGCACCCCTCCCCTGACCGCGGCTTCGCAGGTGGCGCGTTTGGAGGACATGGTGGCGGATCTGGAGGTTTCGCAGCACGCCGTCATAACCGCCCTGGAAGGTGCCGGTGAGGAACTGATGGCCCGCGGGACGCAATTCGGGAGCGTGGCCGATGCCTTGTTCTTCCTGCATTTCCACGAGTCATACCATGCCGGGCAACTGGGGATACTGCGCCGCCTGTCGGGCTTGGCGGGTGCGATTCCATAACTCTCCACAATGAAGGTGATCGACAGAATTTCCCTGGAGCGGTAAGCGTTCATGCCTTCTCCGGCATACTTCCAAGCCATCTTTCCCGCAGCCGGAAAGCGCGAGGGTAAGGGTCGCCGGTGGATACCGATTCACTTCCGGCGTTGCAATGGATTATTCCGCGGCAAGGGGATTCAGGGCACGCCAGGACAGGGCGGCCACTTGGCCCTGGCGTGCATAGTCGGCTGCTTCGCCAAGCACACGGGCGGCTTCCTGGGGGGCGTGGAAACCCATGGAGTTTTCGGCCGCAATGAAATCAAGACGCCACTGTGCCTTGCGATGCAAAGCGAGTGCCTCCGCCAGGTCAGACGGCCCGGCACCCCGCCGGCGCGCCTCCTGGATGGCATCGAACTGGTCCATGAGCGCGTTGGCGGCGCGCTGCAGCATGCCGTAGTTGCGATCCTGGATACCGTCGACCCGCGCCTTGATTTCATCCTCGGAAAAATGATGACACACCTGGCAGGCCCTGTTGATGTTCAACAACGGGCTGCGCACCCAGTGATCGGACACCTTGGACGCGCCATCCCGCATGTACGGCATGTGACAGTCGGCGCAGGCAACACCGCTGCGGGCATGGATACCGTGACTCCATAACTCGAACTCCGGATGCTGAGCCTTGAGAATATGCGCGCCGGTCTCCGCATGCGCAAAATCATAGAACCGTTCACCATCGGGGAACACCAACTCGTCCCAGAATTGCTCCTCCGCTTCCACGCTCAATCCACGACCCCAGGGGTACACCAGCGGCTGCCGGCCGGCGCAGTAGTACTCCACATGGCATTGTGCGCAGACAAAGGAGCGCATCTCGGTGCGGGATGCATCCCGATTGGGGTCGTACGGTGCTGCCCTGTCACCCGCCCGCCAGCGTTCGATGGAGGGCAGATGCGGGGCGGGAGCAGCGGACTCGGCGAACAGGCGAATTCCGTTGATGAAACCAGGCCGGGTGACCCTGCTCCGCATGGTGTCGGGATCATGGCAATCCACGCAGGACACGGGATGGGCATGCCCCATTTCATGCAGTAATGCATTGAAATCCTGGTACGAATAGGCATAGGACTCTTCGAAACCACGCATGGCGTCACCGCCGCCCAACTTTCTGTAAACCGGCATGATGGAAGCATGGCAGTGAAGGCAGGAGCCGGACTGCGGCCTGGTCAGACGCTTGGTCTGCTCCTGGTCCGTCAACATGTAGGCATGCCCACGACGGTCGCGGTAGTCGATGGAAAAAGCATAACCGAGAAACATCCTCTTCAACCAGGGATCACGTTCGATGCGCTCCACTGGCATGGCCTCGCTGCCGCCATGTCCCCCGAACCGGGTGCCGGTGGAAATCGCGGTGCGGGTGTAGGTCTCATATTCTCGCGGCCAGTTGATTCCCCACTTGGCCGGATCGGTGTCGTCCTCATCGACCTCCACCAGCCTGATATAGGGTTTCGTCGCTTCCTGCTTACGCCGGGCTATGTTCATCAGCAACGAGGTCACCAAGATCGAGAAGACGGCGGTCATGATCACTGTTCCTGAAAAAACGAAGGCCGTACGTTTCATGATTCGGGCTCCTTCCAGCGCGCTAATTCCCCGCGTTCGCCACGATCCGCGCCACCCAATCCGACCGGTTCGCCGTGCCCGATGGATTGATGGCAATGCACGCAAGATACCGCATCCCTGTCAGTGGTGGCGCCGCTCACCAGCATCTCCACCATCCCGACGTGGCAACGCAGGCAGTTGTCCTGGAGGATACGACCGTTATGCTCCTTGATCATTATCGGTTCATGAAAATCCTGCAGGGTGAATCCCTTGGAGTGATGATACCCATTGTCAGCCTTGGCCAGGTACTTTCCGAAGAAATCCGCCGGCAGATGGCAATCCACGCAGACCGCAACGCCATGATGAGCGGCCTTCTGCCATGAGTCGAACTGGGCGCGCATGATATGGCAGTTCTGGCAGGCCTCGGGATCGCTGCTGAAATAGGACAGTCCCTCGGCGTAATTGAAGGTGAACAACCCGAGTCCCAGCAATACACCTGACAGCCCCGCCGGCAACAGCCATCGGGGAGACAACCCGCGCCCGGTACGGGTGATATGGTCTCGTTCATATGGGGTAGTCCTTTGATTCACCATGGAGTCAGATAACAGGATTATATTCATGACGTCAAGTAATTCGGCATCCCTGAATCCACCGACTATGACTGGGAAGGGTGCCGAGTCGAACACATCCGCCCACGGCGTGGAAATTTTTGAAACCAAAAGACGCCGGGCGAATCAAACAGGTGAAATGTAAGCCGCCGGTCCATTCATCTGGTGGCGATGACCGGCATCAACGATGCAAGGAGGTAGCGATGTCTCAGCCGTTTGTGTACATGACCTGTCAATCCTGCGGAACCAAGAACAAGGTGGCGGCGGATAAAATCGTTCACGTACCAAAATGCGGTCACTGCGGGGCAAGTCTCGAGGGGGCTGCGGCTTGGTCGGATCAGCCGGTCGAGTTGAATGACGAAACCTTCAAGATCTTCATCGATGCAGTATCGGTGCCGGTACTGGTGGACTTCTGGGCGCCCTGGTGCGCGCCCTGCCGGATGGTGGCCCCCATTCTCGAGCAGGTAGCCGCCGAATATGAGGGCAAGGTGATCATCGCCAAGATCAACACGGATTATTCTCCGATCGTTGCCTCCTCGTACGGCATCACCGGCATCCCCACGCTGCTGCTGTTCAAGAACGGGCGATTAGCGGACACCGTGGTGGGCGCCCTGCCCAAGCACATGCTGCTTGAAAAGCTCATGCCGCACCTGGCGGCTGTTCATTGATCACCGCTGGAAGGTGGCGTACGATTGACCCGGGCAGTTCTGTGGATAGGATGAAATCGATGGGCGCAATCCCGCCAACCGTGCGAGAGGGAGTCAAACCCTCCCGGTCATGTGGATTAGCGGCTGGTTGGAGGGGAAGCATGGTTGAGTGTTGGGCGCAACCGTTGACGTTGCGGTAGACGGATGAAAGTGACGGCGATTCGGGGAATACTCTCCGAACCGCCCCTGTTTTCCAGCCGATTTCGCCGCAATCACTCTCCGGCCTTGTCCGGCTCTTTCCGTTCCGGCCCGGCAGGCGTGACACCGCCGTTCGGTTCGGCGCACTCTTCGTCATCCACCTCGCTGATTCGTTCGGTGAGGTTATCCAACAAGTCGTCGGTGAGCTTGTCCACGAGTGGATGGCGCTTGGGGAGGAGCTTCCCCAGTGGTCCCGAGAACGCGTACGCGAAGCTGAGCAGGAAGAACATGAGGCGCGGATTGTGCATGATGATGACGAAGATGATGACCAGCCCCACCAGGGTGCGGACCGGTTTCAGCAGTTTGAAATCCTTTTCCTTGAAGCTGCGGTATTTGAAGGTGCTGACCATGAGGAAGCTCAGGATATAGACCAGCAGGATGACGAGATAGGCGATGGTGGATTTATAGGGGAGCTTGGGGTTCAGAAGGACCATGGAAACGATGACCATGGCAGCGGCGGGAATGGGAAGTCCGGTGAAATAATGCGGATCGCAGTGACCGGTCTGGACGTTGAATCGCGCCAGGCGGATGGTACCGCAGATGAGGAAGAGGAACGCAGGAAGCCAGCCCAGCCGCTGGTGCGGGTGCAATGCCCAGGCGTAGGCCAGGATGCCGGGAGCGATGCCGAAGGATATGACATCGGACAACGAATCCAGTTGGACACCGAAGTCGCTGGTCGTGCCGGTGAGCCTGGCCACCTTGCCGTCGATCATATCCAGGAAGGCGGAGGCGATCAGTGCCATGGCTGCCCTGGTCAGGTAGTAGTGGGAGTCGGCGCCGAAATTGTTGATGACGGTCATGATGGAATAGAAGCCGAAGAAGATGTTGCCAATGGTCAAGCTGCTGGGCAGGAGGTAGATTCGGCGATGCAGCGGAGTGCCGCAACGGGGATCACGGGGTCGCCGGACGCGGCGAATTCGCATATGCCGCCGCTCGCTTGATTCCGTTTTTTCGGTTGTCATGACGCTCCCTTGCGCCCGCGATTGCTAAAAGATGCTGTAGGTGACCGTCAGGCCGGCCACCACCACGCTGACCATGCTGATGAGTTTGATCAGGATGTTGAGCGACGGACCAGAGGTATCCTTGAAGGGATCGCCGACGGTATCACCGATGACTGCTGCCTTATGGGCTTCGCTGCCTTTGCCGCCATGGGCGCCTTCCTCGATGTATTTCTTGGCGTTGTCCCAGGCACCGCCGGCATTGGCCATCATGATGGCCAGTACGAAACCCGTACCCAGGCCGCCCACCAGCAATCCCATCACGCCACTGACGCCCAGTATGATGCCGACGATCACAGGAGTGATAATTGCAATCATGGAGGGCAGAATCATCTCGCGCTGTGCAGCCTTGGTGGAGATGTCAACACACTTGGCGTACTCCGGTATCGTCGTGCCTTCCATGATTCCCTTGATTTCCCTGAATTGCCGACGCACCTCGTCCACCATCTTGCCGGCGGCGCGCCCCACCGCCTTCATGGTGAGTGCGCAGAACAGGAATGTCAACATGGAACCAAGGAACACGCCCATGAGCACTTTGGGATTCATCAGGGTCACATTGTAGAACTGCATGAATTCGTTCATGCCGGCGGAGCGGATGGCGTCGAGGGTGTCCAGGTTGGTCCCTTGGACAAGCGCCTGGAATCTGGCGGGAGCATGTTCCGCCAGGCGAACCAGGCCGGCGCGGACTTCTTCGATATAAGCCGCCAGTAGTGCCAGGGCGGTAAGTGCGGCGGAGCCGATGGCGAAACCTTTGCCGGTGGCGGCGGTGGTGTTGCCCAGTTGGTCAAGGGCGTCGGTTCGCTTCCGGACATAGGGCTCGAGCTGGCTCATTTCCGCGTTGCCGCCTGCGTTGTCGGCGATGGGGCCATACGCATCGGTGGCGAGCGTCAAACCCAGAGTGGAGAGCATGCCGACGGCCGCGATGCCAATTCCGTAGAGTCCGAGGGTGAGGTTATCCATTCCTCCGGCCACGGTGAAACTAAGGAAGATCCCCACCACCACCGTGATTACCGGGATCCAGGTGGACATCATGCCGGTGGCGATTCCTTCGATGAGGACCGTAGCTGGTCCGGTCAGGGCTTGTTTGGCCACACCCTTTGTGGGTGCGTATTCCGCCGAGGTGTAATATTCAGTGCTCTTGCCGATGACGATACCAGCCAGCAGGCCGATCACGATGGAACCCCAGATGCCGAGGTTCTGCGGAAGTACCAGCCAGACGATGGGCAGGCTGAGGACGCCGATCAGGATTGAACTGATGTTGATGCCGCGACCCAATGCCTTCAGCAACAACCGCTGCATCTGCTCGTCGTCCTTGCCCCCATGCTCCTTCACGCGGACCAGGAAGATGCCGATGATGGAAAGGATCACGCCGATTCCAGCGATGATCATGGGGAGCAGCAGGGCGTTTTTCTGCAGGCCCGTGCCGACGAAGGCCGAGACGCCAAGCGCCGCGGATGCCAGTATGGAACCACAGTAGGACTCGTAGAGGTCGGCCCCCATGCCGGCGACATCACCGACATTGTCACCGACATTGTCAGCGATTGTTGCCGGATTGCGGGGATCGTCCTCGGGGATATTTGCTTCCAACTTACCCACCAGGTCAGCGCCCACGTCAGCAGCCTTGGTGAAGATGCCGCCGCCGACCCTGGCGAACAGCGCTTGGGAGCTGGCGCCCATGCCGAAGCACAGCATGGTCACGGTGAGTTCCACCAGTTTGTGGTCAGTCTCCGGGAGAAACCTGGAAAGCACCAGGTACCAGATGGAAATATCGAGCAAGCCGAGGCCTACCACCACCAGACCCATGACGGCGCCGCTCCGGAACGCCACCTGCAGTCCCTCATTCAGGGAATGCCTGGCGCCTTCGGCGGTGCGCGCGCTGGCCATGGTGGCGGTCTTCATGCCAAGAAAACCGGCCAGACCAGAGAAGAAACCACCGGTGATAAAGGCAAAGGGCACCCATTTCGACTGCACGTGCAGCACGAACGCCAGGAAAAAGAAGAAGATGAACGCGGCCACGAAGAACAAGGTGACCACCTTGTACTGCTGCTTCAGATACGCCATGGCGCCATCCCGCACATACTTGGCGATTTCCTGCATGCGCGGGGTGCCTTCCGACTTCTTCTTCGTCTGCACGTAAAATACATATGCAAACACCAATGCCAACGCCGATGCCGCCGGCGCAATGACAAACAACAGACCGATGTTATCCATCCACTACCTCCACTCTCGCAACTTCGCGGTCTTTGGATCAGGGTTCAAGTAAAAGACTATGCCAAAAAAAATACATCTAGGCAACGCACAAATAACGATCCATGTTCGACGACGATTCTCTGTCCAGTTATGACACCCGGGCAATTCCCGCGAAGCAGACAGACTCCAGGCACACCATCTCGTCCCGCCGCGTTCCGCCGGCTCAGTCGCACCACGCCGGTTTTGCATCTCCCGTCCAAAACGGCCGGTGGATTCGGAAAGACCACATCATTCTCGACGAATCCGGCCCCCGGGGACTGCCGGCAGCTCCCGTCACCTGGCGAGGAGCCCATCCCCAACCGAGTCGTTGTCAGCGTGCGGCAGGCGGCAGGTTACTTCTTGTCCATCACCGTGAAGATCGGCACCAGGCCGCCGCCGGCGGAAATGTTGATGACCGACGAGTTGGACAAACGCACGAAGCCGCCGGCCATCTGGCCGTTGTACATGTAAAAGTTGGTGTTGACCAGCTTCGTTTCCCAGGTCAGCGACCCATCAGCGGCGGCCACCGGC
>JAFGDC010000429.1 GCA_016932295.1 candidate division CSSED10-310 bacterium | reverse complement strand
GGGTGAAAGCGTCGGTGACAGTGTGACAGTGGGGCTGAGGGTGGGTGAAAGCGTCGGCGACAACGTGACGGTCGGACTCAGCGTGGGTGTCAATGTCGGCGTCCGCGTGGGCGTATAGGTTGGTGAGAGCGTCGGCGACAGCGTGACGGTCGGGCTCAGCGTGGGGGTCAGTGTCGGCGTCCGCGTGGGTGTCCAGGTGGGCGATAAAGTGGCTGTGGGGCTGGCGGTGGGCGTCCAGGTGGGCGATAAAGTGGCTGTGGGGCTGGCGGTGGGCGTCCAGGTGGGTGTCTTGGTGGGGGTCAGGGTCGGAGTGAACGTGGCGCAGTCTACGGTGAGTGTATAGGGACCATACGCGCCGCCGTAACCGTCGACCGCGAAATAGTACGTGCCTGAGCTGACATTGTAGGTGAGGGTCACATCTCCGTAGGTCAGACAACTGCTCGAGCTGTTGGGTTGCAGCAGGAAGAGATCGAGATCCGAGGTCAGGTCAGTCAGGGAGGCGATGATCTGTTGTGACTGGGTGAAAGTCATGGTGTGAATGTGATCATTTCCCGACTCGTCCCAACTTATACAGTTGTATGAGGAATACGTGTTCGTACCCGGCGTGGTGTTGCTGCTGTAGGGAACTCCGCAGGTCAACACATCCCTGCCCGTTCCTCCCGGCGGGCCTTCGGTCGCGGCTTCATCGATGATTCCGAGATCCCTGGCGGGAATAACAGAAGCCCCTTGGACGGAAAGTGTTCCTGGCAGGATCAACACGATCCACAGAAACGTGAACACGGTGTACATGACTGCTCTTTTATGCCTTCCGGAGAAAACGATCATGACAATCCTCCCCGCGGTTGCAATGAGCCCCTTGCTCTGATGACAGAACACCGAATCGTCCTTGGTCAAACCATGGGAAAGTAACACGCTGCCCTGAGATGCTGTCGAATAGTGTTTGTAGTACCAACTATAAGGATTAATCATGAAAACGCAAAAAAAATTGCGTTTTTTTGATCACCAGGTCTGGATCGTTTCGGATCGTTGTTCTGCAATGTTGCACAACATAAAACCAGGATCGCCCGGGGGGTATGAAATGACCGCCGGATCTCCATCGCGACGCGGCATCCCGCATCGATTCCTGGTGAGCTGCATCAACGAAAATCTTGCTTCTTTCAACCATCCTTTAAGGTATACTGTGCAGGCTTTCCAAGGAGAAGATACAATGAGACGCCTGATCATCGCGACCATGTCCGGAATTCTCTGTGGTTTCATCTGCCTGGGGCTGGCGACCAGCGGTCCCGGCGTCCTGCCATTGCCCGTGAAGCTCCAGATCGTTTTCAGCCGAGCCCTGATCGGCTTCGCCATCGGGATCAGCAGGTTTCCCATCGGTCACTGGACCATTCACGGTACGCTCATGGGCATGTTTTTCAGCCTGCCGCTCGCATTCAGCGGCATGATGGCACCGGAATCCCCTGACTACAGCCAGTCGGCAATGCTCTTCATGACTGTCATCCTCGGTATGATCTACGGCTTGCTCATCGAATTCGCCGCCACGGTCATCTTCAATGCCCGTCAGCGGTCCTGACCAGTCCGGTCTGCTGCCTGACCCTCGGGGTTATACTACTGCACCGGCCTCTCGGGCGTGCAGACCATATGGCCGGTATCTGTGCATCATTGATCATCGTCAATCGTTGCATTACATGGCGCGTAGTTGCCGGATGCCAACGCGGTGCTAGTTGCATGGACGGGCTTGGTGTGATGCGGGTCTGTCGGGACTGCGGTCCTTTCGAGACGCCGGGCGAAGGGGGCATTGAGATGCGAGTCTGGCGACTCGCGAAACCAATGCGCGGCTGGCGCCACGCGCTCCGGCAGGCCGGTGCCGCGAACTATTATTGGTCGGACACTGATGTTGCCATTACTTCACGATACACGGGCGGTTTCGGGCTGATATCAGATCCGATTCAATCCTGAGGCATCGAAAAATCCCCGGAATCACACCTGATTTGCGGTGTTCACGGTAGAAACGGTATACTTTCCTGTCCTTCCTGAAGGGACCTTGGGTGAGAACCGGAAGGACGTGGGGGCGCAGATGAACTCGCGAGTTGAAAATGGAGTTTGTTACATTACATTAAACACCACAAAAACTATAGAGTATTGGAGGAGTTGATCATGGATACCACCCTGGCCACTGTCAACCTGCTGACGGATACCCGCCGTGAACACTTGGAAAACGCCTACCAGCGCATGCGCACAGGTATGATCCCGCTGTTCAGCTCGTGGCGGAATTCATCGCATGCCGAGATGCTGGACGCCTCGTACAGGGAAATGCTCCAACTGGCCGCCAGCTTCCCCGTTGACCTCGCCCGGCGCATGCTGGAAACACTCATCCGTACCAGGACCTTCTTCGATGTCCTCGGGGACAACCTGCACAAACTCCACGGTCCCGGCTTCACCGGCTACCAGCAGGAAGGCGTCGGCGTCGGCGTCGCCTCGGCCCTTCGCCCCGACGACTTCACCGCCACCAGCCACCGGGATTTTTCGCTCCACCTGTTCCGCGGGTTTTCCATCGACGACGCCTGGCTCAATCATTACCTCAAGAAAGACGGCCCCACCAAGGGCTGGCACTCGAATATGCATTTTTTCAATCAACATGCCAACGATTTCGGTTTCCAGGTCTCCGAAATGGCCATGACCACCGCGCTCCTCAACGGCGCCGTCATGTCGGAAAACATGAAACGCGAGCGCGAGGGCGGCTCACCCGAGGATCGCGCCGTGGGGCTCGCCATCTTCGGCGACGGTGCTTCCAGCAACGGCCTGACCCACGAAGCCGTCAACTTCGCCAAGGTTCGACACATCCCCATCCTGGAAGTCATCCTCAACAACCGCATCTCCTTCGGTACCATCGGCGCTAAACAACATGGCGACATCGATCTGGTCAACCGCGGCATTGGCTACGAGATGCCCGGACTCTCGGTGGACGGCAACGATGTCTTCATGGTCTCACTGGCGGCACACTGGCTGGTTTCCTTCATCCGCCGGACCTCTCACCCCGCCGTCCTGGAATGCCTCACCATCCGCGGCCACGGCCACAACGAGTTCGACCGCAATCCCTATCCGCAGAAACTGTTCGGCAGGGAGGAAGTGCGGCGCTGGAAAACCGAGATCAGGTTCGATCCCGTCAAGCTGACCAAGGAGACCATGCTCGATCTGCGGCTCATCTCCGGCGATGAGCTGGAAGCTCTTGAACGGCGCATCACCGAAGAGGTGGAAACTGCTGAGGAACGAGCGTTCAACGCAGAAGATCCGCCACCTGACCGCGCCGGCCTGGAGGAGGTGTTCTCCGATCCTGGGTGCCGGGTGAGTAAGGACTTGGCCGCCGCGCATCCCGGTGCCGCCGGCTCCAGGATCATCACCATGCGCGAGGCGTACCGCGAAGCGCTGGATGAGGAACTGGCCCGTAATCCTGACCTGCGCTACATGGGAGAGGACGTGGAGGATCCCCTGGGTGGCGCCTGGGGACTGACCGTCGGCC
>JAFGDC010000428.1 GCA_016932295.1 candidate division CSSED10-310 bacterium | reverse complement strand
AGGTAGGCATGACGATGATCAAGGGACAGGTCCACGTGGATCCCAGTGCCTTCCTCAGAATAATTGATTGCGTTGGCGTTGAGATTGTCGAGGCATTTACCGAGCGCGTCTCCGTCGCCGTAAATAGTTGCCTCAGGTAGATCTCCCACCTTCAGCAGGTGGTTCCTCGACTCGACCCGCGACTTGTTCTCCTCGCAGAAACGTGCGGTGAATTCCGCCAGATTCATCCGCTCCATCCGCAGGGGATACTTGTTTCTCTCCATCCGGGAGACATCCATGATGGTCTCGATCAAGGCCGCCAGTTTGCCTGTTTCCGACAGCATCACCGCGAGGAATCTCTGCTGCTGCGCTTCTTCCAACCGCCGCATCTGCATCGTTTCCAGATACAACCGAATGGTAGTCAGCGGCGACCTGAGGTCGTGGCTGACCATGGAGACGAAGTCCTTGGTCATCTTGTTCATGCTGTACTGCCTGGTGACCCAGATGATGAGTAGGTTGACACCGATCAACAGCAGGCCGAGAAGCACGATACCCATCACCAGAGACAGCACCGATGATTCCTGACCAATGAGGTCCGGATGCAGTTGCGAGGCATACGCGGCATAGGCATGCAGACGCTGATCCCGGTCGACCCAGAAGAGTATCCAGAAGACCAGGACGGATGCCCAGGTGGCCAAAGCGAGAACAATGATAAACAGCGCCACTCCACGTTTCATACCTGTAAGTCTACTACACCCGCCGGCACCCTCCAATCGGGCGCGGCCGTCATTTTCCAGCGGTCCTGTTGACCGGCGGGCAGCGGCTGGATATATCTGTCCCGGGATGAACTCTCGGATCTACAATAACGAAGATGTACCCATGGTGATTTCCGCCAGCCGGCGGACCGATCTGCCCGCCTGGTATGGCAGGTGGTTCAGACAGCGTCTCGAGGAAGGCTTCGCGCGCTACACGAATCCCTTCAGCGGTACCGAGTATCAGGTCTCGCTCACCAGGGAGAGTGTCATCGCATTCCTGTTCTGGTCCAAGGACTTCGCGCCCTTCATGAGCGAGTTGGAACATTTGGAGGAGCTGGGCTATCCCTTCTACTGTCATTTCACCATCACCGGTCTGCCGGTCGTCATGGAGCCAGCGGCGCCGCCATGGAGCGATGCGGTCGAATGCTTCGCACACTGCGCGAACCGCTTCGGTCCGCACCGGATGTGCTGGCGGTTCGACCCGATAGTGCTCACCAGCGATATCTCCTCCGAGGATACCGTGCGGCGTTTCGCCGGTCTCGCGGAGCGCCTGGCCGGGTATACCGAGTCATGTCACATCAGCTTCGTGGATGCCTATCGCAAGGTGAAGTCGAGGCTTGCCGCCTTATCGGTCATCGATCCGCCGGGTCCGGAGATGTCGGAACTCGCCGAACGGTTGGCGGAGATCGCTTCGGGTCGCGGCATGCAGGTGTACGCCTGCTGTGAACCATCGTTGGTTTCATCACGGATCGCCGCCTCGCATTGCCTGGATCTCGATCTGCTCAGGAGAATCACGGGGAATCCCCTTTTATCGCTGCCTCGCCGCCCCACCAGGGAAGGCTGCGGTTGTTTCGCCAGTCGCGACATAGGCGCTTATGACACATGCCCCTCGGGATGCGCCTACTGTTACGCCAACACCGACATGGAGAAGGCGCGGCGACACCTTCGATCACACCAGCCGGATGCGCCGAATCTGCTGGGGACGGCGACCCGGAACGAATGAAACGAAAGGCGGCGTTGTAAGGATTCAGGCGGCAGGGTATGCTGATGCACATGGGAAGGAGAGCAAGGCGTGTTCGGAGTGCCGATGGCGAGAGATGAATTCGAGGACCTGGTTCAGGATGCCTGGGATGCTATCCCGGAATTCTTTCAGGAGCGTATGGACAACGTGGCGGTGGTGGTTGAAGACTGGCCAACCCGCCGCGACCTCGACCACCTCAGGTTGCATTCACCCTACGAACTGCTTGGTCTGTACCGGGGGGTCCCGTTACCACGCCGAGGCATTTATTTCAGCCGTCCAATCATGCCTGATGTCATCGCCATCTTCATGCACCCGATCCTGGCTCACTGCAGCAGTCGGTTTGAAGTGCGCGGCCAGGTCAGAGAAACGCTGGCCCATGAAATCGGGCACTATTTCGGTCTCGACGAGACAGAGGTACGTTCCGCCATGGGCAGGTATCTGGATGATCGCACCGATGACCACACCGGACGGTGAGTACCTGACGGTTGCCGAGGTGGACGGTGAGTGGGCCTTGGAATCCACATTGAAGGCTGACCTGGAAATGCTTCTACGGGTCGCGGGCGACGGTCATATACTCCTGGTATGTGCCGCCAGCGAGACCTTCAATGCCCGGATTGCCGCCTTCCTGTCGCAGCGGTGCAGACAACTCACGATAGTGGCGACGCCCACCCAGATGCTGCACTCCGGCACTCCGGTCGATCCGGACATCATCCGTGGCAGGCGGGGCCGTGAAGGCCAGCTCGTCTTGGCTCCCGGAAAAGTATGGCGGTTGGCGCGGCGCAGGTTTGCACTGGTCATCCTCCTCACCCATGGCCGACGCCTGCTGTTATCGGATCTGCTCTCGTTCTTGTTCATCGGCCGGCGCCGCTTCTTCCTGGCTGAACACGGCGATGATGGAGCGCGACTCATCGCTGTCCATCGCCACCAGGCGCGGTTGCTGGGACGAGCCGCCACGCATTGTATCGACGTCCTGTTCAGCACCGTGCTGCTGCTGCTGCTCGTCTCGTATGCGGCGATCCTGCGCGGGTTGCGCCGATGAAAATCGGTTTCATCGCATACGAAAGCAGTGAGCGCGCCAGTGCCAGGGTGCGCGCCTATCGATTCGCCGAAGTCCTGGCCCGGTTCGGGCACGACACGCACGTGCTCTCCTTCGCCGATCGATTCGGGCACCCGGGAGAAACGGCCTATCGCTTGCCGGATACGATAAAAATCCGGGACAACATACGCGCGCTTCGCTTGTTACAGAAGGAGCAGGATGATCTCCTGTATATCCAGAAGGTCGGTTATCATGTAGTGGCGCCGCTTCTCAGGCGCTGGATACGCGGGGTGCCCGTGATCATCGACTACGATGACTGGGATCTCGAGGTGCAGCCGTTCCGGTCCCTCCGGCTGTTCGGCATGGGAGACATCGAAGCCTTCACCGCGCGGGTGTTCAAACGGGCCCGGGCGGTCGTAACCGCCAGCCGGATCCTGGAACAACTGGCCAGGCGCCTGGTTGGTGAAACCACGGGGGTTTTCTGTATCCCAACCGGGGTCGATACCGGGAGGTTCACCCCCGCGGTTCACGACCAGGTGGAACGCGACGTGACTTTTTGCTGGACCGGCTTGATCTGGAACGAGGACATGTTCGACAACGTCAATTGCATCATCGAAGCGTTCGCCGCCATGACCGTCCAGGCGCCATGCACATTGATCATCGCCGGTCGCTACTATGCCTTCGAGCAGCGCCTGCGCGGGCTGGCGGCATCCATGCCCCCGGATCGCCGCATCGAACTGCCCGGCTGGATCGCCCCGGAAACCGTTCCGGATCTCCTCCGCTCCTGTGATATAGGTCTGTTCATCCTCACCCGCGACACCCCTTACCACCAGGCGAAAAGTCCCACCAAACTGTTTGAATACATGGCCAGTGGACTGCCGACGGTGGTCGGATTCCATGGCGAGTCGCTGGCGGTGATCGAAGACGGTCGCAGCGGGATAATCGTCCATGACCGAACCGCCCTTGCTCGAGCCATGGAGATCCTTGCTTCCAGGCCGGATCTGCGCGTAACATTGGGAACCAACGCCAGGTCGGTGGCGGAGACGCGCTACGGACTGGCGGTGCTCGCCGACCGTCTGAACGAGGTGGTAACGGGCTGCCGGCCGGCCGGAGAAGGAATCGCATGAAACTGGTACTGGTACATCCCGGCATGCAGGCCAATTGCCGGCATAAGAGAATTCTGCCCCTCGGCTTGTTGTACCTGGCATCGTATGCCAGGGCCATGCTGCCGGATCT
>JAFGDC010000427.1 GCA_016932295.1 candidate division CSSED10-310 bacterium | reverse complement strand
TTGCCATAACTCTGAACATATAAAAACAGTTTAAACTATTGTCTTATATGGACATTCATGGCTTTCCTGGCAGGGAACTTCAGGTTAACACAAGGGACGGAGCCACGCAGGCAAACCCGGCCCGGCCTCGCGCTCCCTGCAACATGCACCATTCCCGTACCACTCCGGCCCGTTGTCCAAACTCCCGTCACGGCTCATCACAGGCGTCTGTAAACACACCGTCAGAAATGATCCGGCGGTGAAAATGCGAATATTCTTGACAAAATAATCATACTCTTCCATGGTTGTAATGACAGAATTTGAAATGAGGAAACTACGATGAGCGGCGACAACGGGATAAAGCCGCTCTCGGTATGGCAGAGAGTGATTATTTGCCAGGGGCGGCAAAAGGTAGTCGTTTAATTCGGCGGGAGTATCGCGAAAAGGGGATCGAGATATGTCCGAATCGGGACCGGAACTACTTGTCAGGAATTCAACCGCGGCCGATCTGGACGCGGTGTATGCGCTCATCGCCGCGCACAACGAGGAGCATGCCGTTTGCGCGCGGAAGGAAATCCCCGCGATGCTGGCGGTGCGCGGCCGTCATTGCGGGTTGTACGTAGGGGAGAGGGAGGATCGAATCGTCGGTTGCGTGGGTTTTTATCAGGACCATGATGTTGATGACGTGTACTGGGCGGTCTGGCTCTATGTGCTGCCAGGACAGCGCTGCGCCGGCATCGGCAAGCGCTTGTGGTCTCATATGGAAAAGGCGGTGAAGAACCTGCGCGCTCGCAAGCTGTACCTGGACGTCGGCAACGAGGAAACCCACGAAGACGCCATCAGGTTCCACAGGAAAAACGGATTTGTGCGGGAAGGCAAGCTCCTGGATTATTTCGCCGCCGGTTCCCACAAGCTCATCTTCGGAAAACCACTCGCCACCGGTACCGACTGACATGAACCCTAGTCATGTCATGGTCCTGGATCGATCCTGCACCAACGGATGCCGGCATTGCTACACCGATCCGGGCCGGGGTAACCTTCGGGAAGCGAGACGCATATCCCTGGAGGCCAGGGCGCTGGGGTACCAGGTATTTTTTTATCCGACCCGGCACACGGAAGAATGCTTCGAACTGCAGCGGATTCTGGGGCAGGAATCGGAGGGATTGATCGCGCGCGAATCATGGATCACCGCGCTCGACGAACGGTTCGGATGGTTCGACGAGGTGGAGATTTCGCTCCATGACGCAATCCCCGACGTACATGACCGCCTGCATGGTGAAGACGGATCTTTCGCACGCACGATCAACGCGGTTACGGAGTTCAAACGGCGGTTTCCATCGGTCACCCTGTCGGTGTGGGCTACCATATGCAAACCGAATCACCGCCGGATAGAGGCGCTGGCGAAATTGTGCCTGGATCTCGGAGTGGAAGTGATTTACTTGATCAAGCTTTGGTACATGGGACGGGCGCGACGCCTTGGTCCCGAGTGGTTCCTGACCAGTAATGAGATCGGGTGGTTCCTGGACACGGTGGATAGGTTGAATGAACATGTGACATTCAAGGGCAGGATAGGCTTGGCACCCCGGTCCAACTGGGGTTTGAGTGACCGGGAGATCGCCGAGCTGCGGAGGACGGGCGAGACCGCCATCGGCAAGATAGGCATTCCGGAAGGCGCCTATTGTCCGGCGGGGCGGCAGACTATCTGTATCGACAGCCGCTCTGGGGTGATCTACCCCTGCCAATTGTTCTGCGCTGACGACCGGTTCAGGATGGGTTCCTGGAGCGCGGCCGGACCGGTGCTGGAGCGGCGCTTGTTTGACGATCTGGCCGCGAGGATAGGCATGCCCTGTCGCGAATGCGATGCCATGGACATCTGCGGTGGCGGGTGCCGGGCGGAGGCTATCAGCGAATACGAACGGCTCACCGGCCTCCTGGACCTGAACGTTGGCTTCACGAACTGCCGGCGATACCTGCAGGCGGAGCGATGAGAACGCCGCCGGGACTGCACGGAACGGTCTTCTCCCAGGCGCAGAAGGGTGCCGCACGGGAAACGGGGCTGCCGCTGTTCGTGAGCCTCATGACCGATCCGGTCTGCAATCTGCGGTGCAGGGATTGCTATATCGGCCGCAAGCGACTGCATGGAGACGAACTGAAACCGGCGGAACGGATGCGGGTACTGGAGGAAGCACGGCGGCTGGGGGCGCAGACGTTGCGCATCGCAGGCGAGGGCGAACCGCTCTGTGATCCATCCTTCTGGAGAGTTGTCGAGCATGCCCTGGAGCTTGGCATGCAAGTGTTTTTCTTCACGAACGGAACACTCATCGACGAGTCCGTGGCGGAACGTATCGCCGGACATCCGGAGCTGTCGCTGGCGGTGAAATTCGCGGGACCACCCGGTTACATGGAAGTCATCACCGGATCACGAGGTTATTTCAAGGAGGACCGCTTCGCATCCCACGGCGGTCACCGCATACCACAGGGGCTCTGGCATCTGATCCAGGCGGGATTGAACAAGGTTGACGACCGGATGCAGAGCCGGCTCGGGATCGAATTCTTATTGAGAAGATCCAACCTCGAGTATGCCGAGGAGCTGTTTCAGTGGTGCAGGGAGAACGGGGTCATTCCGTACTTTGAACAGAATCTCGAGGCGGGTAACGCTCTGAACTGGCACGAGTATATCCAGGAGCGGCTGCCGGACGGTTCCGCTCTGGACTTGAGCAGGAGGTTGTCGGAAATCGACCGCGAGCGGTTCGGGTACCACTGGCAACCCAGCCTGCCGTATCTTGTCGGCGGTCTCTGCGAATTGGAAGTGGATGGCTGCAAGAAATACACCTACAACATCGTTATCGATTCCCGCGGCACGGCGCATCCCTGCTACGCCGCCACCTTCGACCTGGGTAACGTCCGCGAGCGACCCCTGCGGGCGCTCCTGGCGCATCCCATCCGCCGGACCCTGCTCGATCGCGCCGATTTCAATTGCCTGTGCCGGGTCTATCAGCGAACCAGCGCACGCCGGGAAGTGAAAACGGTAAGTGACCTGGACAGGCGATTCGACTACTCCATTGAAATGAAGTGATCCATGAAATTACGTCTCAAAGGAAGGGATTTTGACGATCTGGCTTCTCTGGCGCCTGGGACAATGGTGTTCCTGGGTGTGTACACGTCACGGCGCTGCAACCTGCGGTGCCGGTACTGCTTCGAAGATTCAGGGCGCGCGGAACCGGGAGAATTGCCACTGGCGACAAAACTGGCGGTCATCGATGCGGGTGCCGCCATGGGTGCCAGGACGCTTTACATCGCAGGCGCCGGCGAGCCGCTGCTGGATCACGGCTTCAAGCGGCTGGTGCTGCGGGCGCGGGCTCATGGCATGTATATCCTGGTGTACACGAACGGGCTCCTCATCGATGCCGCAATGGCATCATGGTTGAAACAACATAGCGTGACACTCATCGTCAAAATCGAATCCCTGTCAGCCGAAATACATGATGGGTTGACCGGGTGTCCAGGCTCTCATGAACGTGTCATGCGGTCTGTGGATCATCTCCTCGATGCCGGTTACGCCGTCACCCGCGACGGCTTCACCGACCTTGGCGCCGGCGCGTTGTATACCAGGGAGAACCTGCACGGGCTCAAGACGCTTCACGACTTCTGCGTGAACCGTAACATCAAGTTGATGTGTGATGTGATGGGAATCCATGGACGGGCCGGCCGCGACCTGATGCCCACCCGAGAGGACATCGCAGCCCTGCAGGAAAGCATGGGTGAAGAGAGCGCCATGGCGGACAGCCAGCCATGCATTTTCTGGAATTACGGGTTACTCATCGATCACATGGGGCATGCGCGATTCTGCACGGAAATCCGCACCGAAAACATCGGCAACATCAGGGACCACTCCCTCGCGGAACTCAATGCCCAAAAAAACCGTAAATATCCCGCCTGCGGGGGTGTATTTTCCTGTCCGCTCAAGGAAAAACCCTATTTGACCGCCGGCGCCAGGGAACCCGCATGATCGGCGGCGGCAACCCCAACTGCACCACATGCCGGGGAATTCGCATAGACTTGAGTACCGGCGCGGTCACTCCATTCGAACAGGATGGCTCTTTCTACCGGCGCTACATGGGCGGGAGAAACCTGATCGCCCGTCTCCTGCTGGAGGAAGTGCCAGCGGCCGCCGATCCGCTCGGCCCGGACAACCTGCTGATCTTCGC
>JAFGDC010000426.1 GCA_016932295.1 candidate division CSSED10-310 bacterium | reverse complement strand
CCCCCACCGGTTCGCCCACTCCCACGCCGGCGCCCGGCACGCAATTCTACGTCGATCAGACGTACGGCGACGACGGCAACGACGGTCTTTCCTGGGGTACCGCCAAGGCATCGGTAACCGCCGCCCTGCATCTGCTCGCCGGACCGGGAACCGTACATGTGGCCGCAGGCGTCTACACGGAGAATCTGGAACTGCACAGCGGTACCATCCTGCTGGGCGGATATCCGGCCGGCGGCGGTACCAGAGCGCCGGCGGCGAATCCTTCCGTCCTTCACGGCGGTGACGTGGAATCGGTGCTGCTGGTGAACAACGCCGACAACCTGGTCATCGATGGCTTCACCATTACTCATGGAGCCCAGAACTGCGGCGCCGGATTGAGTTGCGTCGAGAGCCGGCATGTGACCATCCGCGATTGCACCTTCGAAGCCAATGTCGCCGGCGACAGCGCCAACCTGGCGCGGGGGGGCGGCGCGGCGGTGGCTCGTTGCTACGATATCTGGTTCACCGGATGCACCTTCAGGAACAACAGCATCGCCGTGACCAGGGACGGTTACGGCGGTGCCTTGCAGATCGAGGCATCCGGCGTCGTCCTGGTGGAGAACAACAGTTTCGATGCGAATGCATCGACGTATGCTGGCGGTGCGTTAGGTTGCAGCATGGTGGACGGGACAGTGCTGATCAGGGACAATAGTTTCACCGGCAACACCGTCACCGATGCGGCGGCCTCGGCCGTGGTCCTGGGCGGCGCTCTATACTGCGACAGCACGGCTTCTCCCGCTATAACGGACAACACGTTCACCGGCAACCGTGCGTACACATCGGCGCGGAATTCCCAGGCCAAGGGCGGCGCCTGCTATCTTGACGGCGGCTCGGTGGTAACGGGCAACCGGTTCCGGTTGAACGAGGCCTATTCCTACCGCCAGGAATCATACGGCGGTTACCTGAACATGTATTCCTACGGCGGCGCACTCTATGCCGGTCCCGCAAGCGACCTGGTCATCGATTCCACCTGGTTCTCGGAGAACCGCGCCTATGCCTGGGCGCGCAACGACCAGAGCAGCCAGCGTGGCTATGGCTATGCCTACGGCGGCGCCGTGTACTGTGAATCAGGCGCATCGCTGGAGATGCGCCGGACGGAGTTCACCGGCAATACGGCGTATGGGTACGGCCGTGACACCACCACCAGCGCGTACGGGTACGGGTATGCCTACGGCGGCGCGCTGTATCTCGGCGCCATGACCAGCGCCATAATCGATGAGAACAGCGTTTTCACGGCCAATATCGCCGAAGCCGTCGCTGCCGGCGCTTCTGGTTACGGCGCTTACAGCTACGGCGGCGCGATTTACCTGCTCAACGGCTCCGCCGCGGTGACCCTGGACCGCCTGGCAGTCCAGGGTAACGATGCCAAGGCGTCACCAAACAACGCTTCGTACGGTGACGGTATCTATCTGCACGGCAACGACCCTGTGCTTGTCAGCAACTGCTACATCACCGGGAACTCGGGGTATGGGGTGTACATCAACAGCGGCGGCGGCACTATCGAATTCTACGGGAATACCGTGGCTGGCAACGGCAGCTACGGCATCTATACAAACTCGGGCACCACCGCCATCGCCGGTTGTATTGTCTGGAACCATACGGACGATATCAGGAACGTCACCGCGACGTACAGTTGCATTCAAAACGGTGATGCGGGAACCGGCAACATTTCCGCCGATCCTGGTTTCGTGGGCGGCGGCGATTACCACATCCACCTGGCATCACCCTGTGTCGACAGCAGCTTTTTCGCGCTGGAATACCCCACTCTCGACGAGGATTACGATGGTAATGCCAGACCGCAGGGCACCGGCTGGGATATGGGTGCGGACGAGTTCGCCGGAGAACCGCGGCTCGAGATCAAGGTGTTGCTGGAGGGCTACTACAACGGTGCCACCCAGATTCCCGCCACTATCGACTTCCAGTTGCGGCGGGGAACCTCGCCGCAAACCGCCTATCAGCTTGTTGCTTCCTACGAGGATATTCCCCTCGATGCGGCCGGCAGCACCGGCATGATGGAGTTGACCGGTACCCAGGGCGGCGAGCTGTTCCTCATCGTGAAACACCTCAACCACCTCAATGTCATCACCGCGGAACGGATCCTGCTGACCTACGTGGCGGACACCACCGTGCACCTTTCAGATCCCGACGATCCGGACTACGTGCCATGCTATGGGTTCGAACCCATGGAACCGGAGTCCGGCGGTGTCCGGAGTTTGCGTGGCGGCGACGCCGATCGAGATGGGTACGTGACCGCTTCGGGTGACTTCGTGCACTGGCTGATGGCCAACGGCAGCGTCCCCGCCTCGCCCAACTGGGATGCCGGGTGCGATTTCAACGGCGACCTGGCGGTCAACTCGGCTGATTATTCCATCTGGCTGAATCAGAACGGCCGCCGCGGGTACACGCCGGACATGCCTCCCATGATGACTGCGTCGAGCCGGCGTGTGGGGTCGCTGGAGGTCAGGGTGGCGGATTGCACCGTTACGGATGGAGGCAGGTGCGTGGATGTCTGTCTGCTGGTTCATGCCGCGGCGGATGGCGTGATGAAGGCGGTGGATGCCGTTATCGATTACGATCATCGTTTCCTCTCCGACCCCAAGGTTATCCAGGATTTCGCCGCGCCGTTCACCATGGATTTTTCGCGCTGGAGCGAAGCCCCCGGCATGAACGGCAGCCTGCACTACAGCCGTGGAGCAATGCCGGGACAGAATGGCATGCCGGTGACAGCCGGCGAGAACCATGTCCTCCGCCTGCGCTTCAGATTCCACGACCAGGTGGTTCATGCGATCGATCCGGAAGAACTGATCTTTGCACTGCAACCAGGCGCCAGTGGAGTTGCCCTGGAACCCGCGGCCTCGGCTGGTTCGATGCGCATGCATGGAAATCAAGAATCAGGGAGCCGGCTCACCGACGGGTAACCATTCACATTGCAACGAATGAGGGGGCGCCGGCGGCGCCTCCTCGTGTTTTTTTCATAAAGCGAAGAAAGGGAATGGTCGATCAGTTTGGCTGGCCTCCTGAAGTCTGAACTTATATAGTCTTAATATGGAACCAAACGGGAGGCTGGATGGTAACAGTAAGTGCCTGTCGTCACCCGGAGCTTCCGCGTTGTGTCCCGATGAATGACCGGTATTGAGAACATACGGATCGAGGAAATGAACGTCTCGATAGTGCTGCCAGTAGTATTGCTCGTGGCCGCCGCCGCGGCGGCCGGGGAGGTGGAGATGAGATTCGAACTGCATTCCAAGGCATTCAAGCACAAGGGGGAAATACCGGCGGCGTATACATGTGAGGGTGAGGACGTCTCGCCACCCCTGAGTTGGGTGGATGTGCCTTCCGGCACCAAATCCCTGGCGCTCATCGTGGATGATCCGGATGCCCCGGACCCGGCCGCGCCGCGCGTGACCTGGGTGCATTGGGTGCTCTATAACATACCTTCCAACGTGACCGATCTGGATGAAGGAGTGAAAGACCTGCCGGTGGGAGTGCGGGAAGGAATGAACGACTGGAAGCGTCCCGGCTATGGCGGTCCCTGCCCGCCCATCGGTCGGCACCGCTATTTCCACAAGCTGTACGCGCTGGATGTCATCCTGCCGGACCTCGGGACCCCCACCAGGAAAGAGTTGGAAAAGGCCATGGCGGGACACGTCCTGGGGAAAGCAGAGTTGATCGGGACGTACGAGAAGAAGAAGTAGAGGAGCCGAAACCAGGCGCGTAATCTGCCGGACTGGGTGCATCGGCGCCCTTGTCCGTCGTTCGCCTCCGGGAGTCGTAATTATCTGCATTGGTTTGGTTTGCCCTTTCATCTCGGCCCTATATCCTGGTCATGTCGCGTCTCCATCCAGACCCTCACCGGCTGCATGACGGTTACCGGCACTTCGAGCCGATGGCAGCGCTCTTCGTTGCACGATTCCGGGAGTGAATCCTGCACTATCCGGAGCAGTGAACCATCATCCGACGGTGGGACGATGGTCGCCACCATAAGTGTGGAAAGCGCGTCTTCCCGGCCGTCGTCCAGGCGGTGTGCATGCCCTTCTTCCACAGCGTCTTCTCAATAATGGCGGCAAGTGATGGATGCGCTGGCGGACTCATACAGGGTCTCCCCGGGGTGGTCATCCGGTGATAGACCGGTCGTACCATTAATGGCGTCTTCATGTCCCGGGACGTCTGTTCGACCCGGGTCGGCAGTGTATGGGTGAGCCAGAGACCGGTCGCCTTCGATCTGGGTTGGCAGCAGCCATCCGATTGCGTGGCCATGACCCGGTAATCGGGCTACACCGCACACTGGCGGCGCAAGTGCTCCTGGCACACGGCGCAGGTTGGACGGCTTCGCCACGCATGGATACCGTTTCCGAAAAAGCGTACTGAAGAAATCTATGGGCAACGTGCCATATCTCAACATGCGCGTAGGTGCGCAACGCAAGTGGCTCGAGCAGGTGGTGTTCGGTTTTGCCGGGCCTGGCGATGGTGTTCGCCACGCTCGTGGCAAAGTATTCCCAGTTGTTGTACGGAAGCATATCAATCCCGTTGTTTCTAATTCTGGTGCTAAGTTACATTTTCAAGGACAGAATCAAGGCTTGGACCAAGACGGCGCTCAGACCTTGAAACACTTACCGGACAACAGTATGCACATTTATGTGGGGAGCAGGGATAAGATCGGGACCTTTGGAGAGAGTTTCAGCTTCGTCGTCAAGAACAACATCCAGGAAAGAATAGTAAAGTTGAGGGATATCGATCATATTACAGAGATCGAGGCTGGCTGGCTGGTCGAGAGGGTAATTCTCTATCGCAAGCGCATCAGAACACGAGTGAAGAACCTCAAGAGAGTGTATGGCAGCTATGGTATCGAGGGGATCAACGATATCACCCGGTTCAATATCACTCCTTTCACGAAGAAAATGGACGATTCCGAGAAAACCCTATATCACAGAGGGAGATCGTTGCCGAAAACTCTCCGGGGAAAGGGTGTACCACCTGCAGCTCATCATTAAATTCACCGCCAGGGACGGCGAGAGTTACAAGCGGTTTCGTATAGTAATGAACGCGGATGGCATCAAGCGGGTGGAGAAGATGCACCTCGCCTCGCCGGCGGCCGCTCTCCGCCATCAATCCTGCTCCATGGACACCCCGGCGGGTGTTTGTCGTGGCGCTTGGCAACGCGCATAATGACGGCTGGCGCACCACTCCAGGAAAAGGGGGTAGTATGCGGGACCCGGGCACGAAAATGAACGGGATGCCGGCGCCTGGTTCATGGCGGACCGATGTCTGGCTGCGCTTGCGGGAGATTGTGACCTCGGCTCCGCCTGATCAGCGAATGGCGGTGTTTGACTTCGATAATACGCTCGGTCGCTTCGACATCGGGGAAGAAACCTGTGCGTGCCTGGTAAAGGAGGGGTTGATCAAGACCTTCTCCCGCAGGTTCTGGGATCTTCAGGCGGCCGATGACGAAAGGCCGCAGCCGACCTGGTTCGATGACTATTATCAGCGGTTGGCCAATCTCCGTGATCATTCCGGGGAACAGGCGGACCCGGGCGCTGCCTACGCGTGGTGCGTGCAGATCATGGCGGGGCTTGACGCCGCCTCGGTGGTGGAGTGCACCGGCCGGGCCTTTGACCGGCTGGCGCGGCGGCTCCCTTCGGTGGATCAGTACTTTTTTCCTGAGATGGTGGAGTTGCTGTGTCTGTTAGTGAACACCGGCTTCCGCTGCTGCATAGTTTCTTCCACCAACACGTGGTCCGTGCGCTGGCTGGTGCGGACACACCTCAATCCCCTGTTGGCGCGCCGCTGCCGTGGCCGTTGCATTGATCTGAGTGATGTCCGCGGCATATCCGTGCTGCTTGTTGACCGGCGCACCGGCGCTATTACCAGGGATGCCGAACTGCTGCGCCGGGACGAGGGATACGATCGATTGGACATGGACAGTCTGCGGCGCTATCGATTGACGGCGCACCTGGATTTTCCGGTGCCGGTGGCGCACGGTAAGGCAACTGTCGTGAACGAATGTCTGTCCTGCAGCAAACCATGGCTTGCCGTCGGTGACAGCCTGAACGACCTGGCCATGCTTCAAATCGCCTCCTACAGGCTGTGGCTGGCATGGATGGACAAGCCGGAAGTGCAGCGTCCGGCAGGAGCGGTGATCGGCCTGGAGCCAGGCGCGTGGCTGGTACAGCCGGTTATTGGTAAGCCGCCCAGGTTTTATACCACAGAAGAACTTGCCACGATCGATCAGCAGTCGGGGGAAGCACCGGCCGCCCCGGAGGTCAGATTGTCGCGGACCTTGCTGGGGTTCTGATCACACCTGATCGGGACGCACGTAACAGGTGATGAAGGAGCCTAGAACACGGCTCTTTCCCCAGTAGATGAACAAGCTGAGCCAGATGATCTGCATGGTGATGATGACGGCTGGATGCCACAGGGTGGAAAGACTCTTGTGCAAATCAACGGAACCAGGGGCCGATGCCGGCAGCAGCAACGACAAGATGCTGGCATAGAAGATGGTGAAGATACTCATGATTTGATAGGCGGATATTGAGCGGCCGCCGCGGTGGTCGGCGCGGAGTGTTTCAGAGAAAAAACGCCAGAGTTGCGAGGCCGTCACCACGAACGCAAAAGACAGGCGGTAGGTCCCGGAAAAAAACAGCAGCATGCCGATGCCGGCGGTGATTATCAGAACCGCGGCGGTGAGTGTCTGAATGGGTACGACCCTGGTGCCATCAAGGTCGGATGCATATGCGATCTTCTTGGTTTTTCCCGTGAATACCTGGGCATGTCGTTGCAAAAGCCAGACCATGCAATCCGGGATCTCGGTGATCGGCTTTCCGTAGCAACAGCCGAAACTGATGCAGGCCAGGCGGCCCAACCCTTCTCCCAGCGCGTAGGCGATGCCCACGGCTGCCAGTGCCGGCAGCACCGGTATGCGCCAGGTGGTCCAGGTCCCGGCGGTCAAGTTCCAAAGAATGAGCAGCCAAGGCACGGCCAGCGTGGTGATGAAGAAAGCGCCGCCGATACTGAAAGTGTTGGCTTTTTTTTCGACTATACCCGCCATGAGCCGCGACGCCGGGACTGAAATGCACAGTAGGATAAGGAAGGTAACGAGAATGCCGGGCACCGGCACGGACAGTGAACTCAACAGGATGAAGGCATACAGAATCGCTGTCACGTAAGCCGTGGCGGTGAAGAAGCCGTACCATGTGAAGGTGACGGCCGTCCATTCTCCGTTGCCGGTTTTGCTGACGGGCACGCTGGCCAGGACCTGCCAGTGTTCTTTCGGGAGGACGCGCGCGCCCCACCTTACAACGAGCAACATTGCGATTACGGAACCTGCCGCGAAGACTGTCTCAATCATGCGAAATGTTCCCCTCGATGCGGTCCGCGACGGCCGAACGCACCTGTACATCCGTTTCCACCAACGATTGCTGGAAATTAAAGGAAAACCTGCTGCAGGCCGCCTGATGATGCTGGTTGCGGATCAGATCGCCGGCGAACCGCACCCGGTCCGGCTGGAACACCAGGACGACCGAGCTGCTTCCCGGCCGGAAAAGCCCCTTGGGCCGACCCCGCTCCAGGAACATGCCGGGGAGCACCGGCTGCGGATCGTCATACCGTTCATGACTGTAGCATTGGAGTATTTCACCTATCATCATGGCCACTATCTCGATCATGGCCACCAGGCCGACCTGGCTGCCGGCCGGCACATCCGTGTCTATGATCGTCACCACCCGCTTGTTTTTCGAGAGGGCGTTGACCAGCCTGACCATGGCTCCGGGGTTGCACGAATGATATGTGCCGTCGATTCCGTAGATGTCCATCACGCGGCCTGTCACGGGTGCATGGGTATAGTGGTACTTGTCGGGTGTCAGGCGCAGCAGGGCGAAGTCGCCGTGGTAAAAAGCCCGCAGCCAGTGTCGCTTGTCCGCGCCGAGCAACTCCTCATAATCGAAGAACTTGTGTTTGATAAAAAGAGCTGATGTCTCGCGGAAGGAACCGAGCAGCAGCCTGGCGTCCGCCGGGGAGACCACCGTGCCCGGCGAAGCCGGCAGCGGCCGGCAGGACCAATAGGAGATGCGGCGTTCGAATACCTTGCGCGGCGTGGTCAATTCACCGGGATCGTCATAACACTCGGCGGGATCAACGCCCCATTTGCGCAATGCCTGGCAGCCATCGGCAAAGGCGCAGTTAAGTACCGGGTCGAAGGCGAAGAAGCCCAGGATATCGGTTGTACGCTGGCCGGTAAGAGCCCTGAAGACCTTGGGCGACCGCTCCTGGAGTACCGAATAGAGCAGATTGATGGTGCCGTCGCCGGGCGCCTTCTCGGTCACGATTTTACCGCTGTGACGCTCGATGTATTGGTGGATTCCCATAGATTTCTTACCCGCTGCACATGGTTTTTCAGATTTTTCGTTTCCAGGGTTATGACAAGCAGCACTAGATTGATGAGTCGCAACAGCCGGTCCTGCGGCAGCGCCTCCAGGTCATGCGCTTGAGTATCCTCCAGCATTGACGCCATGTCGCCATTGCCCAGGATATAGTGGATCGCTTCGCGTCGGCAGGGATCCTGTTCGTCATTTTTCGGCTGTATATGCCGGAGATCCTCGGCCAGCACCTGCAGTCCCTCCTGGATATGCCGGAAACGCAGGTCGTCGCGAAAATAGGCTTCGGCGGCGGCATTGAAAGTCTTTCCGTCGAGTTTGAGTGGTGTGCCGCTGCCCGCCTTGCCGGTGATGTCCGCGATCAGGATTGAAGCCACCGAGTTGACGGGATCACCTATTCTGGCTTCGAGATCGCGCATGGTATTCTCCATCCCCATCTCGTCGATGAGATCGGCCGCTTCACACCGCAGCATTCGCACCAGCGCCATGCAGTATTCAAGTATGGGGATCCTGGTGAAACCCGCGTAGCGCCGGCTGGATCTGGTTTTCCGGATTCCCGGCAGAAGGTCCTGCAGGAAGCGGTTGCGGGTTGCGGACCGAACGAAAAAGGTGGGCAGGTCGATGGCCCGGAAGAAGATGCCCTGGCGCCGCTCGCTCTCGAGCGCAGGTTCATCGGGGATATCACCATGAGAGTATCGCCCTTGCAGGGCAAAACGATATACCATGGCGGTGATCAACGCCTGCAGATCGACCGCTGCCCCCATGTCACCGAGCAGGCTGTGGAATAAACTGTAATACCTCCCTTCAAAACCAGTGAATCCCGCTCCCGCCTTGGTGCGCAGTTTGTACAGCAGGTAGAGGGAAAGGCCGGGGTGAAATACGCCCAGTTCCCACAAGTCGCGCTGCAAGCGATCACCGTTGCCCATCACACCGTTCAATGCAGGCGACTGCTCGGTACCCAGTAACGCCACCAGATAATCCAGCAATCGGTAGTCCGGCACCAGGTCACCGGCGAGGCACAGTATTCGGGCCGCCAGTCTGTCCAGGTAGGGCAACCCCGAAGGGGTCAGGGTTTTTCCCAAAATGGAGTTGTGCGCCTTTCGCCGCCATCGCCGCCACAACATGCGCAGGTGGGTATAGTCCAGCTCGTGCGGAAGAAATCCAAGCACCTGTTCCGGGTGAAACTCATGAAAATCGATGCGCCGTGGCGAAGCTGCGTAAGTATTTATGAACAAAGGAATGAAATGTTCGAAAAGTTTGATTGCCAAGTCGCCGTAGTACTTTTCATGGACCGGTCCGAATCCGCTGTTCCGTGCTTCGAGCAGTTCACCCAAGGCGATGCTGCCAAGGCTGACATGGGTGCCGTTGTTGGAGAGACTGGTATTGGAAGTAGTGGGCATCATGACCAGGTTGCGGCTGATGATGCCCGCCTCCTTCAATTTGGCAAGCGTGTTCAGGTGGCTGCGACTCATTACCTCGTGACAGAGTCCCATGTAGCGCCGCTTGTCTTCGCCGTGATCCCACCCCGACAGGCAAGGACTCATGAAGAGTTCCCGGTAGAAGGCATCGGAAATGCAGGAGTTGAGTTGTTGTTGCCTGAGCGGCGGGAGGGGAGATGAATAGATCATGGCGCGCTGTCCTGATTCAACCAGTCCGAACCGGCGGTTGGCGTAGGCCACGAGTAATTGGACCAGGAGAAAACGTCTGGCCGTCTCGTAACTCAGTGAGCGTCCCGGTCCGGAAGCGGCAGTGCCTGCGCTGAGGTGAAACGAGACGATTTCCGGCGAGGTATTGTCGTTGGAGAAACATGAAAGCGCCTGGGTGGCTCCCGCCTGGAGCAGCCAGGGGATTCGTTCCTGGCTTCCGACCGCATCCGCCAGTGCCAGTTTTAACAGGTAACTCACCGGGACTCGAAGGTACGTAGTGCCTTGCTCCTCGAATAGGAAATGGGCTATGTCAGCACGCGCCGGAGAAAGGGGATTGGATTTGTCGGCGCGGCTGTCCTCCTGCCATATGTTGCGGGCAAAGGAACTGAGCGTGCACAAGGGGAAGCGCACCCAACTGTTTTCCCAGACACCGCCTGGATTGTGGTCGAGATACCGTGTCAGGTTGGTGACAATGTGTGCCGGTGTGTCGCCGCGGGCTGTCCGCTTCATGATGTTGGCATAATAGTTCGAGTGCTGGATGATGAGCGGCAGGTCAACGTCCGTGTGACGGCCCTGCACAACGGTCTGGAACTCGTTTTCGCAGCCGGCTGTCAGATCGTCACCACAAAAGGGATTGAGGCCGGCCGGCCGAAAGCTTTCAATGGACTGCTTCACCACAATTGTTTCTTGCACTGATCACCTTCACCCGCCTCCCGTCACGCCTTCCACGGCGGGTCCGCCGGACATCGGAACCGGGCGCCGGGGCCGGCTCGATCCCTGCCAGGCGCACCTTTCGGAGGCATCGCGACGAAGCGGCTCCTGTCGACCGCACTCTATGCACGGGCCGTTAGCGGGATGAGAAGCGGTGATTAGTTTTTCCTGAAAAACGCGAGATGGAGAACCATCGAGCCGCCACTTTGGAAGTTCAGGGTAGTATCCGGAATCTGACCGGCTCCCGGGAGCCGGCGGTCCACACAGGGAGTATGTTCCTTGTCCGGTTTTTTATCCTGCGGCGGCGGGGAAGCAGAGAATTGTATGAACTGGCGCCGGAGGGCTGTCTTGATTATTATTAATCGCCGTCATAAATCGTTCCGTCGTGCGATGAATGGATGAGGAGGAGCAGGTGAAGATACTTCTGTGCGCAGTTATCGTGAATTGTGTGGTTCTGGTGACCGGTGGTCCTCAGGTCATGGCGACTGGTGGCATCCCGGCTGATTCCGGCGCGGATTACCGGCCGATGGTGAATCGCGAGGTT
>JAFGDC010000425.1 GCA_016932295.1 candidate division CSSED10-310 bacterium | reverse complement strand
CGTACACAAACGGCGTTGTCGTCGCCGTTGAAGGTCCACAGCACATTGGCGGTACGCCCTGCCGGGACGGGCCTGACAACCGGCCCGGCGAGCCGCTGCAGCAGTATCCGAGCCGCCTGATCCGGCGGCGGGAGCGTCGCCGCCACTGCGGATGAAGTGAGAGCCATGGCGCACACCATGGCAAGAACCGGTCTCTTCATTTTGTCCTCCCTGGTTCCCCGCCGCGGCACCGGGCCGTGGCGGTTGACTTTGACGGTTCATCTAAAGTGTAGCGAATCGATTGGCTGAAATGAACACTCAATCCATCGCGAGATGTACGAGGTTCATGCGCCTCGTTGCGCCACGGTGGAAACTGAGCATCCCTTGCATATTTTCTTCGGCCACGCGAGAAAAATTTGCCTGAAATATAATGATTAGTATACTTGATATTGAGATAGGCGAAATCCTCAGACCATGGTGAACAGGTTCGATTAAAGCGAAGCGGTGCTCCGGTGTCGCGATACGTTCATGGATCCACACATCACTGTGTCGAACCGGGTATCCGAGCCGAAGCCGGGGGGGGTCAAATGAGACGAATGAACTGTGTGTGCATGATTGTCGTATTGCTGCCGGCGGTGGTATCAGCGACCGCTTTCGAAAAATTCGATGCGGCGCTCAATACCGTGCTCGCCGGAATCGAGGCGGGGGTTCCATTACCGCCCGACATGAGTGACGTGGTGATGGGCGGCGAATATCCGATCGTCCTGCATCTGGATGTGGGAGTTCTGCCGGGGGATGTCGAGTCAGAATTCATGATGAACGAAGTCTTTCTCCTGCCCTGTGATCCGGAGGAATCCCTGGTACCGGCCGTGGCGACGGTATACGGTCTGTATTTTCTCGCGTCACATCCTATGGTGATGGAAGTCTTCTCCGGGATACCGATAAAGGCGGTCGCGCCGCTCGACGTGAGCGCCCCCGAGATCTGGGCCAACAGTGCTTGGTATATAACGGATCCCGCCGCCCGGTTCCTGAGGGGCACCGGCTATAAAATCTCCATTGCCGATACGGGAGTGGATATTTATCATCCCGAGTTTTTCGATGACGATCCCGCAACCTATACGTTCAATTGGTATGACAACGGCAACGGCGCTATAGACAACAGCGGCGGCGACTGGGTCGATCTGAACGGGGACATGTCGTTTCAACCAGGTGAAGTGCTGCGCTTTTTTGACGGGCGGACCACCGATTGGCAAGGCGTCACGAGTAATACGGACGGTGTGTACCAGGCCAATGTCGACTGGCTTTACAACGATGTCAACAACAACGGCACCAGGGATTTCGGCACGGGCTACATGGAGACCGCCCCGGGTCTTGGGGAATTGTTGCTCCTCGCGGTGGATACCAGTGGCAACAACACCCTGGATGTGGGTGAGCAGGTGGTGGGTCTGAACAACCCCAAAATCCTGGCGGCATATAACCAGGACGGCACCACGCGCCGCCGCGGGATCGACCTGATGATGACCAATCCGGACACCATCGGTCACGGCACCGAGGTGTGTGGAATTCTCGCCGGCGGTTGGCCCGGATTCAGCCGGTACACGGGGATCGCTCCGGAGGCGGACCTGTTGATGTACAACCGCATGGGTTCGATCGGCATGGCTAATTACCGTGTCTGGTCCCAGGCCAACAGCGTCGACGTGATGCTGTGGGAGTTGGGCGCCTGGGTCGGGTTGTACCTGGATGGTTCCGACTGGATGGATCAGGAAGTGGATGCGGGACACACAGCGGGAATCCTCCAGGTGGTGCCGGCGGGGAACCTCGCCGGCTGCAACCGGCACGTGTTGGGCCAGATCGATGTGGGCACTCCCACTGAGTGGGTGTTTGCCTGGGTGCCATCCTCCCCGGCAATGTACCATTTATGGATCACGCTTCTGTGGAGTTCTTCGGGGGTGGCCACGCCGCCGACCTTCAACCTGGTGGATCAGCGCACCTCCACCTTTTATATGAATATGCCCGGCGACGGTGTCTGGCGTCCCATCGGCTCTCCTTCCAGCTACCAGTTTATGTCGCTGCGGCAGACGTCCTCGCGCGGAACCCCCATGTTCCATATCGAAATCCAGCACATGACCGCGGGTACGGCCATCAGTTCTGGGTATTTCGAAATCCAGATCAACAGCGCCACGGGCAATGCCACCTTCCCGCTGCATGCGTACGCGGCCGACGATACCACCGGCTGGTCCGGCGGCGTGGCTCTCGCGCCTTACGGCAACATCAACCTCTCCGATGCCGGCACCATCACCTGCCCCTCCACCGCCGACCGGGCCCTGAGCGTTGCGTCCTACAGCACGCGGGCGGACGGCGGCAACAGTTACGGCGTGATCAGTTGGTTCAGCGGGCGAGGCCCTCGAATTGACGGTCAATTGGCGGTCGACGTGGCGGCTCCCGGCGACGTGGATATCTACACTGCCGCTTCACTATCGGAATCAGTCACCAATTTCATCGGCGAATACCGCGAATTCGGCGGCACTTCGGCGGCCGGTCCGCACGTGGCCGGCGCTGCCGCCCTCTACATGCAGTTCAATCCCGGCTCTTACGCCGGCAATCCCGCCGTCCTGTTCAACAGAATCTGTAATGATGCCATCAGTGATGGTTACACCGGCGTCGTGCCAAACACGACCTGGGGACAGGGTAAGCTCCGCATCGCCATTACTCCCACAGTGTTTCCGACGTTGACCCCGACGCCCGGTCCCATACCGCTGGATGCCGAGTACGGTGACGCGCCCGATGAAAGTTACATCGGTCTGGCACTGTGGGATGCCTATCCTGCCAGTCCATCAATGGAACCGGCTCATTTCCCCACCTGCTTCAACACCCGCTGGGGAGTGTTGCCATTCGGCGTCCACCACCTCAATCCGAATGTCTCGTACCTGTCCTTCACCGGCATGGTGCCCACCATCGAGTTCGATGTGAACGACGGGTTCGACCCGGACATGGCGCCCAACCTGGATATGTGGATGCTGATCCCTGACCTGGACGACGATGGCATGCCGGGTCCGCCGGATGACGGTGTGACCTTCCAGTTCGCACCTGATGGCATCACCGTCCAGGTGAACGTCATGCCGAGTTTTATCAACTACCTGGTGGATCTGAACCATGACGGCGACTGGAACGAGCAGAACGAACACCTGCTGGTGGATGTCGTGGTGAATCCAGGCGCTCCTGTGTATCTGCCGCTACCGGCGCCTGGTTATGCCGGCACGACGGGTGATACGTGGGTGCGGGTGACGAGCACGCGCAATCCCATCGCGGGTTTCGTACCCATACCCTGGGACGGCTCCGTGCAGGGTTTCTTTGAATTCGGCGAGACCGAAGATTACGTCATCACCATACCAGGCCAGCAATCACCCACCCCGTCACCGACACGGACGCCGACTCGGACCCCGACACTCACCCCCACGCTGACTCCGACCGAGAGTGTGGTTCCTCTCGCCGAGTTCGGAGATGCGCCGGATGAGAGTTACAGCGGGTTGATGGTGTGGGACGCCTACCCGGCATCTCCGTCGTTTGTCGCGGCGCATTTCCCGACCTGCTATGTCACGAACTGGGGGATGATGCCGTTCGGCGTGCACCATTTGAATCCCTTCTTCGGTTACCTGTCTTTCGCCGGCCTGTTTCCCACCACCGAGATTGATGTCAACGATCCATTCGATCCCGATATGGCGCCCAACCTGGATGTCATCAACCTGGTGGCGGATATGGACGACGACGGCCTGCCCGGACCGCCGGATGACGGCGTCATGTTCCAGTTCGCGCCCGATGCAATCACCGTGGTGGTCAATGCCGCGCAGAGTTTTATCAACTACCTGGTGGACCTGAACCATGACGGCGACTGGAACGAGCAGAACGAGCACCTGCTGGTGGATGTCCTGGTGGCACCCGGCGCCCCGGTCACCCTGCCGCTGATGCCTGGCTATGGTAACGTATCAGGAGATACCTGGGTGCGGGTCACCTCCACCCTCAATCCCATTTCCCTGTTCGTGCCGATCCCCTGGGACGGCTCCGTGGGCATGCCGTTCGAGTATGGTGAAACCGAGGACTACCTGATCACGATCCCGGGAGTTCAAACGCCCACAATCGTACCACCCACTTCGACTCCGACCCGAACGCCTTCACGGACACCGACACTCACTCCGACTCCCACCGGTTTGCCGGTCAACGTCGGTGAATACGGCGATGCTCCCGATGATTCTTACAGCTTCGCCGCCGCGTGGGATGCCTACCCCTTGCTGCTGGGGCTCCAACCGGCGCATTTCCCCTCCTGCTTTATGACCAGTTGGGGTGTGTTGCCCATGGGCGTGCATCATCTCAATCCGAACGTTGGATTTTTATCCTTTGCCGGCTCCGTACCCACGATGGAGTTCGATGTCAATGACCCTACCGATCCCGACATGATGCCGAATCTCGATGTCGTTGCCCTGGTGGCGGATATGGATGACGATGGCATACCCGGCCCGCCCGATGACGGCGTCATGTTCCAGTTCGCGCCACCGTCGATTGTGGTGATGCCCAACGCCGCGCCGTGCTATATCAATTACCTCGCCGATCTCAACCAGGACGGGGACTGGAATGAACAGAACGAACACCTGCTGGT
>JAFGDC010000009.1 GCA_016932295.1 candidate division CSSED10-310 bacterium | reverse complement strand
TGACCATGCGCCGCAGGCTCCAGGCAACCAGGGTCAGAAGAAGAAGGAGTTCATGGGATGTCAGTCGGCCGAAATACGGCAGATTCACATACCGTTCCACCGGCAGCAGCAAGAGAAACAGGCTCATGCCCACCCACGGTTTTTTGGCCAACAGGAGCAGCACCGCCGCGCCGAGTGGCGGCAGCCACCACTGGCGTGACAGCATGAGGGAGGCGAATCCGAGCCCGCCGAGCGTCACCAGCAAGGCTGCCGGTCTCCGCCGGAACAACGACCGGAGCAAGGCACCGCCCCATTCCACCAGGTTTTCATCGATCCGGAGCACTAACCACCGCAGCGGCGATTCCGGCCGCTGTTTCCGGATCGATGCCGCCGGAGGGATGCTCATGAATCGGCTCGATGGGGTATGCTCGGCATGATCAGTCGCCGTCCGCCCCTGGTTCCAACGCGAGCAATTCGCCTTCGATGGTGAGGCGCCGCAGAACCCAGCGGTAGGTGCGGCCCGGCTTCAACGCCTGGCCGTGATAACGCGGTATGCCATCCTCCAGTCTGGGCTGCAGCAGGAAGGTCAGCCGGTAATCTTGATATGCCCCGCCGCGCAACCGCAGTGCTACCGGCGCGCTGGTGCCGCCGGCGGCCTGGATCTCCGGCGCCAGTATCCCCCCGAGTCCGGAACCCGGCTCCACCGCTGCGGCGCTGGTCAACACCAGTTCCACTACCCCGCTTTCATCCATTCCATAAGCTCCCGGATAGAGACCTCCGACGACTGGAGCGGGAACGCTCCGCGCCAGGACCGATGCCCGAATCTTTAAATGATCGCCGCCCGGCGCCCGGTCCGCCGGCAGGTCGACGATGATGGCGGGAAGCGCATAATCAGGTGTCTCGTACTCGATGCGCTGACCGTACTGAAAGCGACCCACCCTATCGATCCAGCGCTGGATGGAGATGCGCAGGTTCAGGTCGCAGGTGTGCCCGTCGATCACCGGAATCAATCCGTCCGCCACCGCGATCAGAATCTCCGCCGGCCGTCGTTTCATCTCGGTGATCCGGGCCATGATTTCTCCCTTGAACAAGTATGGATCTCCCACCCGAACGAGCCCGGCGATCTCAGTTGGACAGTCCCTTACCAGCAACCCCATGGTCATGCATGAGTCGTCCCTGACCGGCTCGGGTGCTTCATTCCCTTCCTCATGTCGCATTCTGCCGTAGCCGATCCCGGCGGCGGTCAGTACCGTTACCAGCCCGACCAGTGCTTCGTATTTCCATTGCCTGAGCCATCCGATGCACATGATCACCTCTCGTTGGTCATCTGAGTTTACCCGTTCACCGGCGAGGAATGAAGTGGCTGCGGCGGCGCGGCTCCGCCGGCAGAGGGTGAAAAAGTCCTGGGGCGGGTTGGGCGCGGCGCCATCATTCGTTTCCAGGTGGTTATTCGAGATCGTTGCCTTGCAGGATGGTGAACCCGAACCTGGCGAACCGGTCCTTGTCCGCCTTGCAGACAGGGCATTTGAGCGGCGGCTGCGGCCGCACGCACAGGTAACCGCATATCTTGCAGCGCCAGATGGGGAGCCCTCCGGCATGACCCGCCGGTTCATGCTCGTGGGTTGTTGCCGGCGCGCCGCGCTCCGCCGGGTTGTCCGGCCGTCGATCGGGGATCGACTGCAATGGTTGCCGGCCGCCAGCCACCTCCGCGGATACATAGAGCGCGCAATAGCAAGCGCCGTAATCCTCCAGGTCCGGATCGCGATAATCGCACGGGCAGATGATGTCGAGATCCAGTTTCCGTTCTCCGTCGGCCAGCCGGCAGGGGCATGCCCAGTACCCGTAGCGCCGCTCGTTGGTAAGCAGCCCTTCCATCAGGTCCAGAACGAAATCCACGTCGGGATTGAGCAGATACCCCGCGGTTTCCGCTTCCTTCCTGAGGCGTTCGTAGAGTTTGACGGCCGCCTCGGAACTCATAATCCCAGGACCTCGCGCAGTTCGTTTTCGCGGAATCCCACGACCGCTTTGCCGCCATCCACGATGACGGTGGGATACACCCGCCGCGGCGTGACCCTGGCCATCTCGTCCAGGACCCGACCCTTCTCCTCCGGATCGAGCAGATCGACATAAATACACGTGTATTCGATGCCGTTTTCTTCCAGAAACAGCCTGGTTTTTTTGCACCATCCACAGGTGCTGAGCGCGTACAGCGTAACGTCCATACTCATCTCCCGTTCTTACCCCTTACAGACTCCACGTGGCAGCGACTGTCATTATTCCCAGGTGAACTCCCAGGTGTCAAACGCGGCCAGGATCTCGGTCACCGCCGGATCGGTAAGCGCTCCCCAGAACACGGCGGCGCCGGAGCCGGAGTCCACCGGCCAGTCGAACCGCTCGAGAACGGTGATCAGGGTCGGTCCGATGTGGAAGTCGATATCGTCGCCGTACCATTCCAGTTCGGTTCCCCAGGCGGGTGCGAAGTAATACATTCCATAGGCTTCAAGGATGACGAACAGTTTCTCGTCTTCCATGGGATAGGTTTCCAGGTTGCAGATCGTGGCGATCAGGTAGCAGGGATCGCCTGTAATGTAGGAATAGGCGGGCATGGTGAGAAAGACGCCGGTTTCTGTGCACGGTTCCGGCGTCGGGGTCGGGCTGGGCGAGAAGAACGGGGTGGCGCTCGGCGTGACGCTCGGTTCCGCCGTCGGTGTGGCGGTGGGTGAGGCGGGCGGGTGGCTCATGAAGGAAGTGCTGTAGACATAGTCGCCACCCGTCGAGTAGTCGGCATTGGCGGCGATGCCGGCGGTGAAGAAGCTGATGGGGCCGGCAACGGTCGGTGGCGCAGTCCAGTCGAACTGCCAGGTGACCGGTCCGTCGGGGATGTTCACATAGGTACCGGTCAGGGTCTGCTTCATGTAATCCCGGCTCGGCGGCGGAGGATCGGTAATTTGCGTGTTCAATGGATCGGTGACGGTGCAGTTGCCGGCGCTATGACCGTTCTCGTCGATCACGGTATGCTCGAACCCCCAGCGCCGCTGGCCGGGATCCTCCAGTCGGACCGTCACGGTGTAGGTCGCGCCAGGTTCATAGTTGTTCGGTACGCCCAGTATGACCAGTTCGCCGTTACCGGCTCCGAAGGCGTGGCACTGCATGCAAGTGCCTTCGCCAGGCGCTCCGGTGTAGCCGTTGGACGGTCCGCTGGAATTGGCCAGAACCACCGATTGTGTCCAGAAGGCCGTGGCCAGAAGCAGCGACCAGTACCGCCGAATTTTCATCACTTCCTCACCTCACCTGTCGGGATGACTCTCCCAATTTCGTTTCAGAATACCAGAACCCGGCGGGTGGTGAAAGCGCCCCTTCGGCCCCCAAATCCACCACCAATGATTGGGAGTGGCGTCATGCACGTCTGGTTGACGCATTTCAGGGAGAATAGCTTCGTCCACGGAGCACGGGTGCCTGTCAAAAACGTCGAATCGATGTGATTGAAGAAGAAACAACCGTCGTAAGGCCATGGGTGTCAACGCGTATCGACGAACATTACAAGATTCCGGGTACGACCCCAATGGGAGACACGACCCCAAGTGGGAGACAGTAAAACCTTTGGTGCCAGCGAATCTCAGCCAAGAATAGTGGATTCGGGGTACGACCACGATTGGACGCGACCCCGGTTGGACGATCCCGGGGTGAATGCACACTCGACAGCTTCGCACCGTGCGTCTTGTCACCATTATGGTGAACGAGGAATCGAGAGTTCCCTGGTATTTCAAACAGTAAAAATTACTACGGTGGATTGGAGCGGCCGGGTGTCCCCGTGCCGTGTGGCCGTTGACAGGCAATGGTGCATGGGTTGTAGTACTATTCATGGCCGCTCCGGCCACGGGATGAGGAGAACATATGGACTGGAAGAGTTGGGTGAAGTGCGCCAACCGCTGGCTGAGCGACAGGGAATACCGCGCCCGCCGGACGGTGCTGCGCAGCCGCCCGTGGAGCCTGCAATGGGACATAACCTCGCGCTGCAATCTGTCCTGTATATACTGTTCGCGGAAGCTGCACCTGGGAGCCGGAATGGACATGCCCGCCGCCCTGGTGGATCGGGTCCGCCGGGAACTGTTGCCATATGCATCCAATCTCGTGCTCGGCGGCATGGGCGAACCATTGTTGCACCCGGAAATCAAGCGGGTGTTCCGCCGCCTCGAGCGCTCTCCGTTCAGCTTCATCAACCTGATCACTAACGGCACGCTGCTGGACGACGAGATGATCAGCATCATTTTGGGCATCCCCATCAATCAGGTGGTGCTGTCGCTCGACTCGGTGCGGCCGGATGTGCTGCCGCGCATTCGCCGCGGTCTCGATTTTCCGCGTCTGATGGCGCTGCTGGAGAACCTGACTACCCGCCGTGCCGCCATCTCAATCGGGCCGAAACTGGTGATCAACATGGTGCTCAACCGGCTCAATGTCGATCAGGTGAAGGAGATGGCCGCCTTCGCCATCGAGCGCGGTTTTCATCAACTCTGTATTTCCACTATTTATGGCCTGATCGACGATGGTGCGCATCGGGATGGCGATCCCCTGTATCTCACCGCCGGTGACCGGGACCGGCTCAGGGATGATTTGCCTGCGGCGGCGGCGATGATGGCGGCGCAAAACCTGGGATTCAGCTTCAATTCCGACCGGGACGATGTGGGCATGCCGATGGATTACACGGCGGGCAACCTGTTTGTGGGTTTTCCACCGCCGCGCCTGCGTGATCCCGGTGTCGACTGGAGCATTCGCACCGCCTTCCCGACCCAGCAGCCCACGGCTTCCTGCTCCGCGCCGTGGCGGCACATGCTGCTGCATGCCAATGGCGATGTGTCGCTATGCTGCTTCAGTATCGGCAAACCACTGGCCACCATCACTGACAAACCTGTGCGTGAAGCATGGAACTCCCGGCAG
>JAFGDC010000424.1 GCA_016932295.1 candidate division CSSED10-310 bacterium | reverse complement strand
CGATCCGGTCATCCCGCCTCAGACCTGCCCTGAGTGCCGCCCGCAGGCGCTTTTCGGCGACGGTGAACTCACCGCCGTAATATGTTGCCCGCGCCATCGCCGCCAAGCTCCTGGGTAGTGGCCGCACCCCCTTCAGCTCCAGCGCGGGCTGCAATCGAACCATGCCGTTGAGCGCCCGCAATCCAGACAATCCACCCGCATCGATCTCCAGCACCTGACGGTAGTTCGTAAATGCAGCCGCCACCTGCCCCAGATCCGAGAAGACATCGGCCATGGCCAACTGAACCGACTGCCGGGCTCCCTTGCTTCGGACCTTGGACAGGCAGGCGCGGTAATGGCACATGGCCGCATCATACTCACCAGCCGCCCGCCGGCAATCGGCCGCCCTGAGGCGAATCGCCGTCTTGTCAAAGAAGGGAGCGGGATGCGCCAGTACATCCTCCCACGCCGCGGCCGCTCTCGACCACCGGCCGGAAGATTCCTGGCAGCGCGCCAGGTGGTATGCCGCGCACTCCCTCAATCCCGGCGGCCCGCTGTGTTCCCCGATACCATGGGAAAAGATCTCGCCCGCTTGCTCCTCCCGGCCCGAGGCCAGGGCCGCCAATCCCCTCGAATACCACAACCTGTTTGCCGCGAAGCGCTCCCGGTACTCCGCCAGCCTGTCCGTGACAGCCAGTGCCGCATCGTAATCGCCGTCTTCCCGCGCCATGCCTAACTGCATCAGCAACCGGTCGAATTCCCCCTCCTCGTCGCCGGTGAACACCGCTTCATCCCACCCGACGGCGGCCCCGGCATCGACCGCAACCGGTCCAGGCGCTGCCATGACCGGCAAAGACTGACATAAGAAGACGCCCCATGACGCAATCACACTACCAATCAAGCTCCCCGCCAGATACACGAAAACGAGCCGCAACATGCGCCTGAATGCGCTGCAATTCTTCCCGGCGTCAATCGAGCGCCCAGGGACGTTCATCGCGGAACCTCACAGGACTCGACGGAGCGCCGTTCGGAATACTCTGCACCATCACTATTCATCACCTGCAGTCCTCTCATCACTCCTCGTCATCCACCGTTGCAAACGGTGTGAGGAGAAGCGATCGCCACGAGGAAGCCCCCCGGCAGCCGCGCCCCCACCCCATCCGATGTGGACAGTATCCGAGCGCGGCATCCATGCTGTCAAGCCAAGCTCTCACCTACCTTCGTTTCGATACAAGGATTCCGGCTCGGATTCTGTCTGCCGGTGGTAGTGCCGGGGGCGCGTTCTCAATGGGGTCGTACCCCGAATCTTGTAATGATCGTCGTAGTGCGTTGGCTTTCAAGCTTCCACAGCAGCCAGGCGAAGCGCTCTTTCCAATGGGGTCGTACCCCGAATCTTGTAATGATCGTCGTAGTGCGTTGGCTTTCAAGCTTCCACAGCAGCCACGGAAACAAAGGATGCACTGCTGGCGTTACTGGAACATGACAAGACGCGGTGAGTAGACCGGAGGTGGTGTCCTCATGAGGGAGTGAACCGACAGCCTTGGTGTGCCGGGGTAACCCACTGGACTGACCAAACGCGCCATAAGCATGGCCTGATTGGTCCTTCTCTCCACCCCCGCCAAACCAGTGGCGCTGATAACGACACCACTGAAGGCACACGAAGGCACTTTTCGTCAGGCAACCTCTCCTCACCAGATCCACCTCAGGCGTATATCGAAACCAAAGTCACCCGCCTTTCAACGGTCGACAGCGACTACTTTCCGCTGAAAGCCATGGTGACCGAGCAGGATCGCATGTGGTCCGGGGAGGACCGGGCCGCCTTCCACTCTCTTTTCAAAAGCGGCGGAACACCGTAAGATTGGTTCTCTGAACGATCATCATCACAGGTAATCATGCCAGGCGGGGGAAAGCGGCCATGGAGACCAGCACACACTCACTCAAAATCTGCGTTCGCGGGATTCCCATGATACGTTTCTTTCTCGGGCTGATACTGTTCTTCCCGGTGGGAGTTACCGCGGATGAAGAGGAGGCGGTTTTCGACGAACCCGGTCCGGCGGAGGAGACCGCCGCGTTCGATGACGAGGTCACGGTGCCGCCCGTACCTGTCGATATGTCCATCACGGCACAGGAGAGCGCCTTCGATGCCGGCGCCGCGGTCGTTGCCCAATTGCCGGGAGAACCGGTGGAGTTGAACCCCTGGCCACCGGCGGCGATCCTGGCCATGATACCCCTGTTGCTCCTCGCCCACCCGTTCATCACCTCCCGGCGGGAATCCGGGCCGGCTGACGGAAGGAAGCGGCCATGACGCTGCGCCGGTGGCGGCTGGTCAGCCAGATCGTCTTCTTCCTGGGCTGGGCGGCGGCTTTCACGCGACTGGGACCGACGACGCTTCAGCGGACATGGGACACCATATACTTCCGGCTCGATCCCCTGCTGGGACTCCTCACCATGGCGGCAGCCCGAACCATCATCACGGGCATGCTGCCCGGCCTTGTATTCATTGTTCTCACGCTGGTATTCGGCCGGGTCTTCTGCGGCTGGTTCTGTCCGCTCGGGACCCTGATTGATTTCATCGGATGGCTTGCCACGCCACGCCGCGGAAGCGTTCGCCGCTCCAATCTCGCGAGCCTGCGGCCGATCAAATACGGCATCCTCACCGCCCTGTCCATCGCCGCTCTGGCGGGGACTCAGTTCTTCTTGTTCTTCGATCCGCTGGTCATACTGACGAGATCCACCGCGGTACTGTTGTCACCCATCACCCGCCAGCACCTGATCCCCGATGCGCCACACCGGGTGTTCGAAAGCGTCCTCGCCATTGCCATGTTCTTTCTCGCGGTTATTCTGCCCACATTGTTTTTCAGGCGGTTCTGGTGCCGGGTGCTGTGCCCCGCAGGCGCTCTTTTCGGATTGCTGAGCCGCCGGGCACTGTTCCGACTGGAACTGGATGACTGCAACGCTTGTAAAAAATGCATGCAGGTGTGTCGAGTGGGCATCCTCGAAGAGGAGATGGTCGTGCATCCCGGCCAGACCGAATGCATCCGCTGCTTCGACTGCCTGGAAGCGTGCCGCGGTCATAAAATCGTCTACCGCCCCAGTTTGAAACCGGTTCCGCCGCGGCCGGATCTCAGCCGCCGCGCCTTCCTGGGCGCATTGGCGGCAGGCGCGCTCAGCGCACCGCTCGTGGGTATCGACGCCACGGGTCGCGGTCTTTTCCCCCCTCTTATCAGACCGCCTCATGCCCATGATGAACCCGCATTTCTCGATCTATGCCTGCGCTGCGGGGCCTGCCTGGAAGCATGTCCCAGCAACGCGCTGCAGCCGCTCCCCCTCGGCAGCGGCCTGGCCGGCATATGGTCGCCCCACCTGGTGCCGGAAATCGGCGCATGCCTGGTGGACTGCAAACGCTGCGGAGCGGTCTGCCCTACCGGAGCCATCCGTGAAGTGCACAGCATCGGTGAGAAGCTCTCTGTAAAGATGGGCACCGCCTATTTCCTGCCGAACAAGTGCATGACCGCTCGACTGGAGTCTCAGTGCGGCAAATGCCTCACCGTCTGCCCCACTGGGGCTATCACCGCAGCCGCCAACCGATTCGGCTTATTTCCAGCCGCAATCGATTATCTCAGATGCAGCGGTTGTGGATTGTGCGTCAATACCTGCGCGGAGATATCGCCAGCCGGTTCCGCCCTGCTCCTCACCGCCAGGGGACGCAACCAACCATGCCGGCCGGTCCTGTCACAAGACTATGCTGGTTGGCGCTACCACTGACCGCTCATGGACATTCGACTGCGTTCCTACGAACCGACTGACGCGGATTCAGTGCTGGCGTTGTTCAATCGGGTGTTCTCACCCCAAAGGACAAGGGATTACTGGCTCTGGAAGACCATGCTGAACCCAGCCGGACCGCTGGCCAGCACCATCGCCACTGACGATGGGCGAACCGTCGGTCACTATGGCGGCATTCCGGTCCGTATCCTCCTCGATGGAGAAGTGTGCACCGGGTGTCAGATCGTCGATTCCATGGTAGATCCCGACTACAGAAACAGTCTCAGCAAGGTTCGGCTTTTCGCCAGGCTGGCCGAACACCGCTTCGATCGGTTCGCGGCCGACGAACTGCCGGTGGCGTTCGGTTTCCCCAATTCCCGAGTGCGGGATTTCGGCATCAAAATTCTGAAGTATCTGCCGGTGGCGGCCTTGACCAAGTATGTCAAACCACTCACCCCTCTTGGCTTGAACAGCGCACCGGTAACACCCATACCGAAACTGCTCGGCCGCCTCGCCCTGAGCGTTTGCGGCGGAATCGCACAACACCGCGCCGCTCGGCGCGGGAGCGCGCGCTGCCATCTTATCGAGATTGACCGGTTCCCATCCGATCTCAATCGGGAAGCGCGTCACATGCTGGAGCCATATCGGCTGGCGGTACTGCGCGATGCCGGATACATGGGTTGGCGCTACTTCCGCCACCCGGTACATCGATATATCTGCCATGAACTACGAGATCTTCAGCAAAGGCCCTTGGCATGGATGGTCAGCCGCATCTATTCGGAGCAAGGTATACAGCTTGCATGTCTGACTGACTGGGTGACGGGCGGCCGTGATCGTTCACTGAACCGCCGGATGTCCACGTTGCTGTGCCACGTGGAAAATCATCTGCATGTCGAATACAAGGTGGACAGGATTATCGCGTATGTTCACGGCGGGAGCACCTGGCACCGGACGTTCATAACCAACGGTTTCGTGCCGCGGCGGGGAGCAGATGAACTGCTGCTTGTGGCGCGACGATGGAATTCGCACCCGTCGGAAGCCATCCTCACCGCACCCGCATCATGGTTCGCCACCGCCGGAGACTGTGATGGCTGGTGACAATGCCACCCCGGCAAACATTGATATCATAATCGTCAATCGCGATACAGCGGACCATCTCCATGCCCTTCTGACACGCCTGATCGCCACCCGCGCCGACCGGCCCTACCACGTCACGGTAGTGGACAACGATTCGCGGGATGGGTCGCAAAACATCGTCCGGAGGTATCCCGAGGTCAGATTGATCGCCAATTCCACCAACTCGACATACGCCAGATCCTGCAACCAGGGAGCCGCCGCCGTTCACGCAGAACGAGGACCCGGAGGCATGCTGCTCTTCCTCAACGCGGATGTGGATATCGACGGACGCTGCATCGAACAGCTTGCGGAAGGAATGGGACCAGGAATCGGCGCGGTTGTGCCGCTGGTGTGGACATACGATCCAATACATCGGTTCATGTCTTCCTGCCTCAAGCCGCCCACCCCCTGGTTGTGCCTCCATGAAAACACCGTCTTGAGCCACTTCCCCGCCGGGGCAGGATTGCGCGGTTATCAAGCCTGCGACCGCCGTTTATGGAACAACCTGGATGAACCGGTTGAAGTGCCTGCGACGCCCGGCAGCATCCTGATGGTGCGCCGCGACATGTTCCACCGCCTGAAAGGCTGGGATGAGCGATTCACCAGCGGGCATGACGATGTGGATCTGTGCGTGCGGATTCGCCGCGACGGCCATCGCATCGTGCGCGTTCCGGGGACCGCCGCGACCCACTTTTTCGCGCAGGCCAGGAAGCGACCGGCAAGAACCGACGATCCCGCCCTGGCTTCATGGCACGATCCACGCCGCGATCCGGTCGCCTATATCACGAAGTACTATGGCAGGCGCACAGGTGACGGCGTGCGGCGTATCATGCGCATCGAAGATCGGATCAAAACCTGGCGCCGCCTTGCCCACACCCCCTTGAATCGAGTCCCGGCAGCAGGTCCCCGTACCGGGGGTGGCATGACGCTGCACTGGCCTGATCAAGACGATCGCGAGTGGTTCCTGGAACTCTCATTAAGCCGTGCGTTCATGGTTTCCATGGCGCGTCGGGTTCAGGGAACCTCCACGGTGCTGGCACCGGACCTGCTGGCCAGGCTGCTGCCCAGAAAGCACTACTGGCGGGTCATTCCGGCGGCTCACACCGCACCCGCTTGCGCCCATGGCGTCTTTACCCCAACGCCTGAGATCGCCTGAATCATCCACTGTCGGTGCCCCACGCCGACGGTACGAACGTGAGCATACTCGTTGGATGCTCACGCCAACTGTTTCGAGGGGATGGCGCGAAGCGGTCCCCCGCCCGGCTTGCGGTGCCCCGCCCGGCGTCAGAGTTCCCCGGATCGGTCAGGCAGTTCCAGATCCTCGACGAGGATCGGCTCATTTTCCGCCAGCGCCGAGATCGTCCGCGTGCCGATCAGGCGTTCCAATGCCAGGGGGCTGATGGCGCCGTCGGGGGCATCTTGCCGGTCAATCCGGCCCACCGCCAGGTCATCCTTTTGCAACACATGACCTGCCGGCAAATCCCGAGCCGCAACGACGACCTCCACCTGGGAAAGGCTCGTATTCCCTGGCCCATCGGCGTGCGTCAACTTCCGCAACAGGTCCTTGACCGCCTGATTGTTCTGAATGGCGGGGAGGCCGAAGGCGATGAGAAAAATCAGTACCGGGAACAAGCGAACCAGGGGGGATACTTTCTTACCCGGCGGCGGCGCGGCCGGGCGCTCTTCCAGTCTGTCCGGAGAAGAGTCATGACCGTGATCCGACGCCGGTTCGATGGCCAGTTCCGCGCCGATCCTCCTCAGCAAAAGCGCGGCCTGGTGGAGTTCCTCCTGGTCGCTGCTGCGCTTGATCACCACCGGCAGTGATTGAAGCAACTGTTTGGCCTCGGATGCACGAATCTCGGCCAGTTTCGCGATCAGGGTGACCGCCACCAGGTTATCCGGCGCGGCAATCAGCACCAGGTCGAAAAAGTGTTGCCCCGGTGGCGGTGCGGGTGCATAACCGCATTGCCGGCAGCGTGCCTCGGGTCGCGGCTTTACTGCGCCGCAATTGGAGCAGCGAAATATTTCTTTCATCAAACCACCTCTCTCAATGTGGGTACTATAAAGACCCCTTCAAGGCACTGTCAAACGATGTCGCCCGTGCACTGCCGCTGCCGCCCCGACCCCATTGCGGGAGCGGCGCGCCACAATCCATTGAAGGGCACTGCCCGCGCCGGCACTGCCACCAGCTCATGGACATCATGACCGTAGTCACAGACAGAGGGATTAAAGTACAGTCGGCGTTCAATCCACTCGCATCCTGCAAACACCAGGAAACATCCATAAACCATCCACTGGGTTATCCTGCCGCCATCATGGAGTGCGGGTATACCACCCGGCCAGCCTTCTCCACCGGCGGTGGGAATCGGCAGCCCGGCCACGTCGCATCTTTCAGGTCTCCCGGCGGGGAGTAGGTTTAGGATCAACGGGTTTGGGAACGGCTGGCTTGGGATCGGCGGTGGCGGTTGCAATGATGTCACGCGCCGCGGCGAATTCGGGAAAGGAGGCCAGGATGGTGACGGCGGTATGTACGGCGGCCGGTATATACGTCAGGAATCGCGGTTTGCCGTTCATTGCGGCGAAGGCGAAAGCGCCTGCATCGTGGAGTTTGCGCTGCACGATGGTAAGCAGCAGGCGGCGATCGAAATCTGGATCATGATCAGGTCGCAGCGCACGGTAGTGGCGGACCATCCATTCGCGATCCGAACCGGATAACGTAACGTATGAGTCATAGAGCAGCGACGCCAGATCGTATTGAGGAGGTCCGGTGCGACTGTCCTGAAAATCGATAAGCCGCAACCAGCCATCACCGTCGATCATCAGGTTGGACGATTGAAAATCCCGGTGAGTCAGCACCCATGGCGGTTGTTCGAGTTCCGCGGCGACGCGTTCGAAGAAGTCCTCGAGCACACGGCTCGCGACGGCTTTCAACTCGAATCCGGCCCAACCTTCCAGGAGGCAGCGCCGCACATGAAAATGAAATTCGTAGATGAATTTCTCCCGATCGAAATACAGCCAATGCGCCGGAGTCTCCGGTTCCGGTGAGAGTTCCGCGAGCGCCGCCAGGAGGTTCAGCACTCGTTTATAGAGCATGCACCGGCTGTTTTCATCGAGCCCCGAAAACAGTTTCTCGACGGAGGTGCCACCCAGATCCTCCATGACGATCAATCCCGCGGCCGGATCGAACACAAACGGTTCCGGCACCGGCATCCCGTGTTCAAGCAGGAACCGCTGCGTGGCATGGTAAATGCCGACATTACGGAGATCGTCACCGATCATGATCACGACGCTGGATGCGCCATGCACCAGTTCTTCCGCTTCCAGCCGAAAAAACCGGCGCAAGGAAGCCCCATCCGTCAGGGGCACCAGCCGCAGGTCATGCCGGCCGGTTATCGTTCTTATCTTGTCCAGATCGTCGGTTCTCATATTTTCATTATCACCGCCATATACATCGGTCTACCAGAGAATGATGCCTCATGTCCACAGGCATCCGGGGGGCCGTGACGATTCCGCCCGAGGGGGTCCGGTCGGGGAAGCACGGCCGCCGGACGCCCCCCGTGCGCCGGCTCCCGGTCGTTCCGGCGATTCACGCCGGGTGTAAGCGATGCGCTTCCCGGATGGGCCCCGCGACTCGGTCCGCGCGCATAAAGGCACGCCGCGGTCCGGCCTCACGCAAGGGAAACCGGTTGAGGATGACCGGACGCTATGGTAGGTTCCGGGAAGCATGAGGGACTGTATGACGGGCGATGAGCAGCGAACCATAGTCATTTCGGCTGGTGAAGCCTCGGGCGATCTCCATGGCGGCAACCTGGTGGCGGCCTTGAAAGAGATGCTGCCCGGCCACCGTTTCATCGGTGTCGGGGGTGAGGCCATGGCACGCCAGGGAGTGGAATTACTCTACAACGCCGGGCAACTTGGTGTCACCGGCATGGTGGAGGTACTCGGAAGGCTGGGACTGATCCGGCGGGCATTGCGGGATCTCAAGCGTCTCATCCGATCTCGACCGGCCGCCCTGATTGTGATCGATTACCCGGATTTCAACTTCCGGTTGGCGCAATACGCACACAAAGCCGGCGTACCGGTGTTCTATTACATCAGCCCGCAGATCTGGGCCTGGCGCACGAAACGCGTTAAAAAAATCCGCCGGTGGGTCGATGTCATGCTGGTTATTCTCCCCTTCGAGGTGGATTTTTATAACCGTTACGAGGTACCGGTTCAATTCGTCGGGCATCCCCTCCTGGACCAGTGGGAGGCGGAAGGCGTTCACCCCATGCCGCCGGAGCGGCGCGAGGCATCCGTGTGCCTCATGCCAGGCAGCCGGGAGAACGAAATTCAGCGGCTGCTCCCGGTCATGGTGGAAGCTGTCAGGGAACTGCATGAACACCATCCGGCGCTGAAATTTTTTCTTTTGAAGGCGGAAACCATCAGTCCGGAACTGCTGGCAAGCACGCTTCGGCCGGTCGCCCACTTGGTGCAGGTGGTGACCGAGGGGCGGCGGAGCCTGCTGGCGCGTTCTCGCCTGGTGATCACCGCCTCCGGAACCGCCACGATGGAAGCGGGATTGGCGGGTACGCCAATGATCGTCCTGTATAAGATGTCGGGACTCACATACAAACTGGTGCGCAGATTGGTCAATATCAAGTATATCAGCATGGTGAACCTGCTGGCTGACAAGGAGACCGTACCGGAACTGATTCAGGATGCGGCCAACAGCAGGACGGTAGTGGAGGAGGCGGAAGCGCTGCTGGCCAACAGCGGGAGATGGCTGGAAGTGCACCACGACCTGTTGAGACTGCGCGCCAGGCTGGGTGAACCGGGCGCATCGCGCCGCGCCGGCGCGGCGATCGCCGCCAAGTTGGCCGAATCCTCCCCGCCTGGGCAACGGACCAAACCGTGCTGATACTGTATAATCTCATGCTGTTGGCTGCGGCTGCGGCCATCATTCCGGTGCTGCTCTGGCGCATCGCCGTCAAGGGTAAATACCGCAAGGGATTGGGAGAACGGCTCGGCTTCGTAAAGTTCAACGACAAGGAACGGGATGCCCACTGGTTGATGATCCATGCCGTTTCGGTTGGAGAGGTGGCGGTCGCGGCGCCGCTGATCGAGATGCTGAAGCAGCGCGCCCCGGAATTGCACATTCTATTGACCACCACTACCGATACCGGACAGGCGGTGGCGCAGACCGCCGGCGCCGACCGGGTCACCTACTTCCCTTGCGACCTGCCGGGTAGCGCGACCCGTCTCATGAGGGCCATCCGCATCCACGCCTGCCTGATCGTTGAGACGGAAATCTGGCCCAATTTCCTGTTCGCAGCCAAACGCGTCGGAGCCAAGGTCGCCATCGTCAACGGCCGGATATCGGACACCTCCTTCCATCGATACAAATGCCTGGGAGGCATGGCGGCAAGAATTCTGAACCTGTTCGATCTCTGCTGCATGCAATCCGGTACCGATGCCGAACGGTTGCTGGCACTGGGTGCCTCCGGTCACAGGGTAGCGGTCACCGGAAATGTGAAATTCGATCGCGCCGCCGGGATGGGGAACGGAAACGACACGCTGTCGCGTGCCGACTACAATCTGCCCGAGGGCAGACCCATTCTGTTGGCGGGAAGCATCCACGGGCAGGAGGCCGATTACATCCTGGAAGCCTTCCAAT
>JAFGDC010000423.1 GCA_016932295.1 candidate division CSSED10-310 bacterium | reverse complement strand
TTGAAACGCCGCCCGGCGCGACCCAACAGAAGGCCTTCGACCTGCTCGATACTATCCATGTAGGCAGCAGCACGTAGCCTCAATATATACTAACTTATTAAATTTAATGTATTTTTATCGATCCGTGCCATGGGAACTTCAGTTTAAGTATGCTGCACCCTCAAATCAGGTCCCGAACGGCAGGATTGATGACCCTACGCCGACCAGGCGGTGGATTTGCGACCGGCGTCCGGCCTTGACAGTCCAAGGGCGTCACGTATAGTCTTTAACTCTTTACCAAGGAGGTTCGGATGGTATCTCGGTTTGGTCGAAGCAGCGCGATCCGGTTGGTTGGCATAGTGACCGGGCTCACCGCCGTGGCGATGGTGGTCTTGCTGAGCCTGCCTGCCTCCCATGGCAGCGACAAACAGAAGCTGGTCATTCTCGGCTTCGACGGAGTCGATCCCGATCTCACCCGGGCCTACATGGAGCAAGGCTTGCTGCCGAACATCAGCAAGCTGGTGGAGCAGGGCGTCCTGCTGGATTTCGGCACCACCTGTCCCCCGGAATCGCCGGTGGCGTGGGCCACCTTCGATACCGGCCGCAATCCAGGCGGGCATGGCATCTACGATTTTCTGCGGCGCGATCCACGCACCTATTTCCCCGATATCGCAACTACCGGCAAGGAGGATGCAGAGTTCTTTCTGGACCTATATCCCAGGAAGAAACCCCAGGTCACTTCCAGGATGAAGGGTATCCCCTTCTGGAAGCTGTTGGCGGACAACGGAGTCAAGGTGGTAAACCTTTGGGCACCCATGGGATTTCCAGCCATCGAACTTCCGGATGGGTGGATGCTATCAGGCCTCAACACGCCGGATATCCGAGGTACCCAGGCCACCTACCATTTCTTCACCACCGATACGCTGGAGGAAAAGAGCGACGACCTGCAATTGGGCGGCAAGGTGACGGAGATCCGTGTCAAGGACGGCAAGGTGACCACTGAAATCAAGGGTCCCTGGGATCCGCTGGTGCGACAGAAACGCAACGAAATTCGAGACGAAATCAAAGAGATCAGGGCGACAACCAAACAAGGCGCCGCCGCCGATGAGAAAAAGCTGGCGGAGTTGAAGGCGGAACAGGACCGGCTCAATACAGCCAGGTACGCCTCGCTGCCGTTCGAATTCATGGTCGACAAGGATGGCAAATCGCTGGAACTGAAGCTGCAGGGACAATCGCAGAAGGTCAGGGAAGGCGAATGGAGTAAATGGTTCACTGTCGTGTTCGATATCACTCCCTTTTACAAGATCTACGGCATTGTGAAGTTCTACGTGGTTGAGGTGGGTTTCGATGTCAAGGTGTACATGGGTCCCATCGAGATGGATCCTCGCGAACCGTATCTGCCCATCAGTTGGCCCGCAGACTTCGCCAAGGAATTGGCGGAAAAGGTCGGGTTGTTCAAGGTGCGCGGCTGGGCCGCCGAAACCGCCGGCCTGAAAGATCAACGGATTCCCGATTCAGCGTTTCTCTCCGATATCTACGAACTTGCCGACATGCGCGAGAAGATCGCCCTCTACACGTTCGAAAACAAGGATTGGGATGTTTTCATCTCCGTTTTCTCCTGCACCGACAGGATGTGCCACATGTTCTATCGATACATCGACGAAAAACATCCGTTGTTCGATCCAGAACTCGTGAAACAAAACGGTGATTCAGTGAAGCGCATCTATCAGAAAATGGACGAGACGGTCGGAAAATTCATAGCAAAGATGACTCCTGACACCACCCTCTGGCTGCTGTCCGATCATGGCTTCCACAGTTTCCGCACCGGCATTAATATCAATTCCTGGCTGGCCGAAAAAGGCTATCTCGTTGCCAAAAACAGCAGCGAATTCAAGTACACTGACGAAGATTTTTTTGTCAACGTTGATTGGCGCCAGAGCAAGGCGTACGCCCTGGGACTGGGCCTGATCTTCATCAATCTGAAAGGCCGGGAAAAGATGGGTATCGTCAATCCCGGTCCGGAATACGATCAACTGGTGGAAGAGATCTCCAGCAAAATGAAGCTGCTGAGGAACGAAACCGCTGATGAAGCCGCTGTTTCCAATGTATTCCGGGCACACGAGATCTACTCCGGGGAAGCCATGGACGACGCTCCCGACCTGGTCTGCGGTTTTGCCGACAACTACCGGGTCTCGTGGCAGACAGCGTTGGGCGCGGTGCCACGCGGCGTCCTCAAGGTCAACGACCAGAAATGGAGCGGTGACCACTGTTCCATGGATCCGGACAGAACCAAGGGATTCTTCGTCTCCAACAAACCGTTGAAGGATCAGGACCTGGCCTTGATCGACATCGCCCCGACTGTCCTGCGGATGTACGGGATCGAGTACCCGGAAAAATACCTCGGTAAAAATTTCAACTGAGCCGTCAGCGGCGTCCCGGTCGCCCGGATACCGGCACGGGCCATCCGCTGACAACCACCTGACAACCTCCCCCCTGCCTGCCGGCGTTGGTACCGTCCTGAAGCATCATGGTCTGCGGAGATGACGCGGGACCGTCTTCTCTTTCCGGATCGGTGTCAATATACTATGTACGATGACACTCACAACAGAACTCCCCGGCGTGGGGGTGCACACCCGTGAAGCATTTGTGCCCATAACACGACCACATTGATCCCGAGCGGAGGAAATCACATGCTCGATCAACTCTCGGACAACGGAAGAAGAGTCCTTTCCTCGGCGGTGGAGATCGCCCGGCGAAGCGGTGAACAACAGATGCGCGGATTGCATCTTCTGCTGGCCCTGACTCAAGGCAGGAAGGGCGCCGGCATGAATGCCATGAAAGAACTTGGAATCGACCTGTTCTTACTGGAGCAGCGCGTGTTGGGCCTGTTGGATGCCAGTCCCGGTCTTGAAACCGAGGGAGAAATAACCTTCTCGCCTGCCATCAAGGCCTGCCTTGAACTCGCCGCAATGTACGCCCGGCACATGAACCACTCGCCCCTGGGCACCGACCATCTGTTACTCGGCCTGATAGGTGTGCACGACGAGGAAGTACAGCTCGTCCTCGGTGAAGATTTCGCATCGGAGGAAACGCTCCAGGCGACGGTGAAAAAATTGCGGCAGGAGGAACACAAGGAGATCTGGAGCCGCATCGCCCGACTCATCCCCAAAGGCGGGATACCCGGTCCCGGCGACCAGGTGCTGCATTTCGGTGAACATGCCAGACGCGCCCTGGAGATCGCTTACATAGAGGCTGAGTTGCACAAGCAGGGCTTTCTCGATATCGAACATCTGCTGCTCGGGGTGCTCACCACGGTGCTGGACAATGGGCTGGAAATCCCCGGAATGGACGTGGATGTGATCGATCCCGCGGAGGTCCGCCAGCGGGTGAAGGAAAAAGTAAGCGGCCGCGCGCCGGCACCCGATGTGGAACCATCATTGACCGTACGGTCCAACAAGGTCATCGAGCTGGCGGCACAGGAAGCATACCTGCTGGGTGATGCCGACATCTGTATCGAGCATCTGCTACTCGGCCTGCTGGGTTTCGAAAAAGGATTTTGCGGAGATTTGCTGCACATGGATTTGACGGGTGCCCGGCAAGCGTTCCTGGAGCAACGGGGTGACGGGGGGATCAAGGTTCGGCCGTCAATAGACCTGGCGCGTTATAAAATCGACCGGGATCTCCTTAACCTGGTTCCAGGATGGTTCGCCATGAAGCACATGATCCTTCCCGTTCACCAGCGACGCGCCACGCTCACCGTGGCT
>JAFGDC010000422.1 GCA_016932295.1 candidate division CSSED10-310 bacterium | reverse complement strand
GGTGCCGGAAGTGGTGGGTGTTTTTTGCGCAACCGCCAATCCCACCCAGGTGGTGATAGCGGAAACAGAACTCGGCCGGGGTGTCATGGGGGTTATCGACGGCGTCGCTCCAAGGGGGGTGGAGGATGAGACCGGCCGGCAATGGCGGCATGGATTCCTCCGTGCCATAGGCTATAAGTTCTGACATGGCGGCTGGGTCGTTACCGGTGGCCGTCGCGCTGGTCATGCGAGACGATGCCGTGCTGTTGATACGGCGAATTCGCGGCGATTACCCGGGCTACTGGGGACTGCCCGGAGGTAAGATCGAAGCCGGTGAACACCTGGACGAGGCGGCTTGCCGCGAGGTGTGGGAGGAAACCGGCCTGAACTGCAGGTTTGTCGGGCTGCTGGGAACGGTCTCGGAGTTGTTCGTGTCCGCTGGCGAGGTGCGTCATTTCCTGCTCCATGTCTGCCGGCTGGATACGCTCGATGCGCAGCCGCCGCGCAGCAGTGGAGAGGGTGAGCCGCGCTGGTTCACGCCCGGCGAGCTGGATTCCCTGGCGGCACGGATCATCCCGAGCGATCATGCCATGATCATGCGGATGCGACTTACTGGCGGGTATTATCGATGCAGGATGGAGCAGACCGGGGCAGGTCTGGCGCTGCGCCAATTCACCAGGTGGGGTGCCGCGGCGCCCGGTTGCGAGTAAGCGCTTCTGTTACGGAGAAAATTGGATTAGTATAAATGGTTTCGGGAGGAGGAGCCATGGACAAGATCAAGAAGCGGGAACAGCACCCCATCAGGAACTGGACCATCGAGGATGCCAGGAAGCTCTATCAGCTTCGTGAATGGGGATGTGGTTACTTCGATATCAACAAATCTGGACATGTCGTCGTCACTCCGTTCCCGGACAAGGAATCTTCACTGGATCTGCTGGATTTCACGGAAGAACTGCAGGAGCGCGGCATTCAACTGCCGGTGCTGCTGCGTTTCAGCGACGTGTTGCGGCAGCGTATGATCCAGTTGAATGAAGCGTTTTCGGCGGCCATCACCGAGTATGAATTCGAGGGGTGCTATCGAGGGGTATATCCCATCAAGGTGAACCAGCATCGCAACGTGGTAGAGGAAATCGTCAAGTTCGGCCGGGAGTATGGCTTCGGACTGGAGGCCGGCAGCAAGCCGGAGCTGTTGATCGCCATGCCATTTCTGGATACCGAGGATGCGTTGTTGGTATGCAACGGCTACAAGGACGAGGAGTTCATCGAGACGGCTCTGTTGGGAACGAAGATCGGCAAGAACATCCTGCTGGTGGTGGAGAAGCTCAGCGAGCTTGAAATCATCGTCAAAAAGGCGGTGCAGTTCAAGGTCGATCCCGTCATCGGTGTACGGGCCAAGCTTTCGGCACGCGGCTTCGGCCCCTGGGAAGGTTCCGGCGGCGATAAGTCGAAGTTCGGCCTGTTCGCCTCGGAGATCATCCGCGCCGTGGAAATTCTGCGCGCTAACGACAAGCTGCATTGCCTGCAGATGCTGCACTTCCATCTCGGTTCTCAGATCAGCTCCATCAGTCACATAAAGCAGGCCCTGGTGGAGAGCACCCAGATTTTCGCGGCGCTCCACAAAATGGGGGTCAACATTCGTTACTTCGACGTGGGCGGCGGTCTTGCGGTGGATTATGATGGCAGCAAATCCAACTTTGCATCGAGCGCCAACTATACGCTGTCGGAGTACGCCTCAGACGTGGTTTGGGCATTGAAGGAAGCATGCGACAAGAACCATATCCCGCATCCGGTGATCATTTCCGAAAGCGGTCGGGCGCTGGTGGCTCATCATGCGGTGCTGGTGGTTGAAGTGCTGGGTTCCAGCAGCCTGGGGACACCCGGTATGGAAGTGGACACGGATGGTCCGCATCCCGAGGTACTGGCGAAGATGGTGGAGGTGCGGGAGGATTTTACCCCCAAGGGATTCCGCGAAGCGTACCATGATGCCATTCAGATCCGCGAGGAAGCCATGAGTCTGTTTCGGCTCGGATACCTGACCCTGGAAGAGCGCGCCCGGGTGGAGACGGTGTTCTGGGAAATCTGCCATCTCATTTTGAAGATCGTCCGCGACCTGGACCATTTCCCGGATGACATGGCGGGTCTGGAGCGGTTCATGGCGGATATTTATTTCTGCAACTTCAGTGTCTTCCAGTCGGTGCCCGATCATTGGGCCATGAAGCAACTGTTCCCGGTCATGCCGATCCACCGTCTGCGCGCCCGGCCGTCCCGTCGCGCCACTTTGGCGGACGTGACCTGCGATTCGGACGGCAAGATGGATCAGTTCATCGATCCGCGCGATATCAAGGATACCCTGGAACTACACGAGGTGGGCGAAGCGCCGTACTATCTCGGTGTGTTTCTGGTGGGTGCCTACCAGGAGATCCTTGGTGACATGCACAACCTGTTCGGCGACACCAACATCGTTCATGTCCGGATCATGTCGGATGGACGGTACGAGATCGATAAAGTGATCCGCGGTGACACGGTCACGGAGGTGATGGGGTACGTGCAGTACACCACGGATGAGATGCTGCACATGATGCATCTGGCCATCGAGCGGGGCGTGAAGGAAAAGAAGCTCACGTTGCGTGAGTCGGCCAGATTTGTGAAGATGTTCGAGGAGGGGTTGCGGGGATACACCTACCTGGAAAGCGAATAGTCGAATGTTCCACCACCGCGACGGCATGACCCCGGAAGGTGCTGTGCTTCACGTGTTTTCTGTTGTCAACCCTTGACGATTCTGTTACGTTTCTTCAGTTTTATCGGGGCGTAGCGCAGCCTGGTAAGCGCGCCTGCCTTGGGAGCAGGAGGTCGGAGGTTCAAATCCTCTCGCCCCGATGGTATACTCGACGCGCCTGTAGCTCAGTTGGATAGAGCAACGGACTTCTAATCCGTAGGCCGTAGGTTCGAATCCTACCAGGCGTAATTGTATATGGTCCAACCGCGGACAGCGCGCCCGTAGCTCAGCTGGATAGAGCGCCGGACTTCGAATCCGTAGG
>JAFGDC010000421.1 GCA_016932295.1 candidate division CSSED10-310 bacterium | reverse complement strand
TGAGTCGTGAAGGATCGGCCAGAAAACCGGTGATGGATGCGTCGAGATCTATTTTCGAGACAATCGTTCCGGACTCGGCGCCAGCCGCCGTGAGAAATGGATCGACATCGATACCGCGAAGTGTCAGGGAGCCATCCACGGGCACATCACCGGAAAGCGCGATGCGGATGGCCGCCGCCAGCTCCTCCGCCTCGCTTTTTATCCGCAAATTCAGCATCTCCGGTGCGGTGAGTTCGGCTTCCACGGCTAAATTGAACAATGGGAGGCCAGCCACCGCCAGCGTGTCGAGCGACAGGTCAAGGTCCGCGGTGGGCGCGGATAGACTGCCCGACACCGCCGCCGTGCCATTCACCTTGCCTTCGACGGCCAATCCTTCCACCACCAGGGCACGGGCCAGGTCCAGATCACGGATGGTGCCGCCGGCGGTAATGCTGGCATCACTCCGGATCCGGCCGGAGAACTTCACGGCTCCTGATCCTATCCCGACAGAGGCATTGTCGATGATGACCTCGCCTTCGGCCAGATGCGCGGCGATCTGGACAGTGTCGGCGGCGATCGGATCGAAACTGATCTGTTTCCCCTGGACATCGAGCTGCACGGCGCTGGCGGCTTCACTCACATCGTATGTGATATGCAGGTCCAGTTCCCCCGAGAGCGGCCCGATGTCCAGGAGGTGGGCGATAGGCGCCAGTTGTAATCCACTGGAGCCGATTTCGAGCCTCCCCGCGGGCAACATGGCGGTATCGAATGCGCGGCCGCCTGGAGCCGCCAGGTTCAGCATACCCCTGGTGGTGATCCCGCCTGCTTCCAAATCGATTCTGGTCATATCCCAGGCCAGGCTGTCGGCCGAGTAGTTGAAGGGCATCCTCATTGTCCTCACAGTAAACTGGTCGATGGCCGCCGTATCGAGGACCAGCACGCCGGTCAACGCAGGTGCATCGAGGGTTCCACCCACCGTGCCCCGGAGCGAAGCCTGCCCGCTGATGGGCGGGAGCGTGGTGGCAAGGGTGGCCAGCAGTTTTGTCTGTTCGGCGATGGTCTGCGCGACCTTCCTCATATCCACCAGATCGGCCTGTATACCAGCGCTGATTGGTCCGTCGAAGCCCATGCGGAAAGAATCGATCCTGATGTTTCCACCCGGCAGTTGGAGACTGATAAGCGATGATGAGAGGCTGTTTTCATCGATTCGGAAGGGAGCGTGCGCCGCGAACGGGATCCCGGCCCTGGTTGTCCGTTTCGGTCCCTGCAACCCATGCCATACTTCTCCCGTGATGGACATCCGTGCGGCATCGAAGTCAGGCAGGGAAAAGACTCCGGCGCCGGACCACTCCATCCGGTCCGCCAGCACATCCGCTTCATAGGAGGCGAGCACCTGGGCAAGATCCACGTTCTCCAGGTTCATATCAAAGGAAAGACCGGGCTCCTTACCGAAATCCAGGTCTCCGACACCTTTGAGCATGCCACCCGAGGTCTGGGCATTCAGGCTGGTGAACCGAATATGTTCTTCACGGTATTCCATTTCAGCACGCAGGTGCTGTACCGCCAGTTTATCGACCCGGGCATCATCGACTTCCAGGACAGCGGTTCCCGCCATGGAATCAGGTGGGCCGCTGAGGATCAGTTCCATGGATAGAGCGGCCTTAACGGGAGCATCGAAATGGAAGATATGTTCCAGGGCCTCCATGCTGGTAGTGAGCCTTGCATGGATCCTGAGGCGGGGATCGAAATAATCATCCAGTTCCACCGCCGCAATGTCCAGCAGCACGGCCTCATCCTGCAGGCTGACCTTTACACCACGACTGGAGCACCCTCCGGCGCCGGCTTCCACCATCCCGGTGATCCGACCATCCAGATGCAGGATGTCAGCCAGTGTGAACCTGATGTCCCGCAAATCGATCGCGGTGGCATAGCGATTGGTCGAGGCATTGCCGCGGATGTCAATGTGTATGCCTGACACGGTCAGATTCAGTTCCTCACGCGCCAGTTCCAACCTGAAGACACCATCCCGGATTACCGCCGATGCCGCCGATATCTTGTTGAAGACCGTCTCCAACCCCTGGCGTGGATCACTCTTCGGGGTCGTGGATTCCCCCCCGCCAGCCGGCATGTTGTCATTGCCTTCGGCATCCTGGAAATAGGTGAACGTCGGGTGCTCGAGAGTGAGCTTGAGGATGGACAGCCGTCCGTGCAGCAGAGCGGACAGATCCAGCGCAGCGGACAAATCCTCCACCTGTAGCATGAGGCCGGGGAACTCGGGAGGATTGGCGATGGAAAAATCCTCGACATGGATGGCGCCCAGGAACGAAAATCGCAATGCCCGAACAGTCACGGGGCGATCCAACTGGTCCGTCAGTAACATCTCGAGACGCCGGCACAACCCGCGTTGTACCATCGGTGTGTGGATCGCGGCGATGAGCGCCAGCACGACCAACGCCACCACAACGAGCACCAACGCGATGCGGCGAACCATAGATCCTCCCAACCCATTCGCGCGCCGGCGACCGGCAGGCCGCGGCCGACTGCTGATACAAGTTCATAACCTAGCACAGCCACGACTCTACGTCGATGATTCGGGGCGGGAACTCACCAATGCAGGTTACCGGGTGCATCGATCGCACCCTCCGATTCGACCCGGCGGAACCACTCCCCCCGCTTCCCCCCGTTCACGATCTTCCACCATTCGCCGTCAGGAATGTGTGCTGCATGAGATAGCGGGATCATTCGATACACCGTTCGCTCAAATGGTGAAACAACGCACGCTGCGAAGCTTTCGAGTGTATATTCCTCTTGGGGTCGTACCAGGAATCCTGTCATTTTCGCTACGAAGCGTTGCCAATCAAGCCATTACGATGGCTGATTCAATCTTCAATCAAGTCGATCCGCCGGTTTCGACAGGCAGGTTACTCCGTGACCGGAGCCATGTGCGCCGCGGTCGGAGCCATTACCCTTGAGATGCATCCACCTGGCATGCATGACATCGCGGGCGGTGGATTAAGCCCTTCACAGGCCGTTGCATCGACAGTAATCTGGAATGTATCGGTCGGCTGATTCCGACTGTTTCGAACGAAGAACGGACAAGGAGCACTGATGATCAGAGACGAGGGGCCGGAAGTGGTGGGCATAGGTCGGACTTCGATTGATTTCCTCGGCTTCTGCGACGGATTTCCCGAGCCTGACGAAAAAAAGGAGTTAGCTGATTTCAGCATCCAGGGAGGCGGACCATCCGCCACCGCCATGGTGACGATCAGTCGGCTGGGGATGCGCACGGCATTCATCGGCCAGGTCGGTGATGATTATTTCGGGCGCTTCATGCTGGGTGCGTTGGAGCGGGAGGCGGTGGACATCTCCGCGGTCCGCATCCAGACCGGCGCCTGCAGTCAGTTCGCCTGCATCGCCGTCGATCGATTGACGGCCGGGCGGACGATTCTCTGGAGCAACGGCTCCGTGTCCGATCTGCCGGATTCCAACCTGGTTGAATTCCCTTCCACGGTGCGAGCCTTGCACATGGACGGCCATCATATCGAGGCCGCAGCAGCCCTGGCTGCGCATGGACGGAGTCGAGGCCTGGTGGTCTCATATGATGCCGGTTCAGTGCGGCCCGGCGTGAAAGAACTGGTGAAACGCACGGACTTGCTCATCACCACCCGTCGATTCGCGCAGGAATATACAGGCTGCCGGGATCTCACGACGGCGTTATTCCGCCTGCACGAAGAAGGGGCGGTTATCGCGGGGATCACCTGCGGTCCCGGCGGCAGCATGGCAACCGCCGGCGGCGAAGTGGCAAGGGTGGGCGCTTTTGATGTGCCGGCGGTGGATACCACCGGGGCCGGTGATGTGTATCACGGCGCATTCTTGTTCGGCTTCCTGCGCGGGATGGAACTGGGGGAGTTGGTTACGTTTGCGAACGCAGTGGCTGCATTGAAATGCACGAGACTGGGGGGGCGCCCCGGTATTCCCGATTATGCCGCCGCCTCCAGGTTTATCCACGATCATCAACCTGGCGCGTTTCGTGAGGACGGTTGACCGCTTCCACAACGGGATGGATGCAGCCATTTTCGCCACCGGTATCCAGCCGACGGGCGGAGCGATGAAGACCGATCGCCCTCATGGGTTGGTGACTAAGAAAAGTCTGTACGTTATTGAAATCTCACGGGGGAAGTGTATAAAGGGTGCTAAGGATGAAGCATTACAGGGGAATTCAGTACGGATCGCCACCGATCCGCCGGCGGGGATGGTAATATGGCCTTGAAAGGCGATCTCCGTGCCTTCGATATTGCTCAGGTCATGAGGATCCTAGCGGACAGCCGTTGCAGTGGTCAGTTCAGACTGAACCGCATGTCGCAGTCGATCGAACTCTTCATATCGGACGGCGTCTTGATGGATGCGGATCTGTTACGCGATAAACCGCGCCTGGATCTCCTCACCTACCTCATGCACCATGGCGTGGTTTCCGCGGAACGAATGGTGGAACTGCGGCTGGCTTCCGGTCGAGCGGATTTAACGGCATCCGATATCCTGATGATGGAAGGGACAATAAATCATCACGATTTGGCGCAGTTCAATTCCTTTCGCATTATCGAAACGGCTTTGGAAGCGCTGCGATGGGATCGCGGCATCTTCACGTTCACCTCCCGTGAGCATGACGAACGGCGGACAGGTACGGCCGCGGTAAACATGGACACCGTGCTTTTCGAAGCGCGCTGCTGCACCGACGAAACGAACAAGTTGTTGTCCATGCTGCCGGCAGGGTCCATCAAGCTTCGGCGCCGGGAAGGTTCAGGCGCTTCCCCGAGTGAACCGTCCGTGACGGCACTCTGGGACTTGCTCAAAAAGGAGCGGTATCTTGAAGAGCTGATAAACCTGTCACCGGTTGGCCGCATCCTCACCATTTTGATACTTCAGTCTTTGTGCGAGGCCGGCAAGATCGAGGCGCTGCAGGTGGCGAACTATGCCTCCAATGCCATTCAGGAACAGCCACGCGCCATGTCCATGGAGGAATTGACCGGACACTGTCAGCTTCTCGTCCGCCGGATCAGCCGGGCCATGATCGGCCTGAGTCTGGACGATGTGTCGCCGGGAGAGTTGAAAGAGACCCTCGTTCTTCTGCAAGAGATCCTTTCCCAGTTGCTTATCCGGCAACCGACGTTCACGCTGAGTCACTATGAAGGCCGCCTGTTGGCGAACAATCTGCCGATGCCACATCCGCATGATCAATTCAGTAGTTTCATCGAAATCCTGCACCGTCGCAATATTCGCTCGATCATTTTCCGGCAGGGGCTGAACGATCGTGATCTGATCGCCCTGCTGCAAGTCCTCACCGGTCGCTTCGCACCGGATTCCGATTCAGCCTCACCTGAAGAGTTCTTTACTCGTCAGGAGATCACCCTCGTCAGCCTGGTGGAACTCAGCAATGATCACCCGCACTTTAATGACGCCGCGCTCAATTCACATGGCCAGGCGCTGCCGGCGTCGACGAACAAGGGTGAAATGCCCCATCCGACACGCAGGGATCAGCCCCCCCTGGTCACCATGGTGTCCTCGTTCACCACGCTCAGTTTTCCCACCAGCATCGAAGAGCGGGAGTTGCAGCAATCATTACACAGGCTTGCCGTAGCCCGCACGGCGGCGCTTATGGTCGCGGCACCGGACGGTGAAAAAGCACGGCCGGCGGCCGAGATCATAACGATGCTGCTGGGTCGATTGAGCGCGGTGATGAAACGGGAAGTGCTGATCGCTCCAACATTTGCAGATGAAACCCTGGAGCAGGCCAGGCTGAACGTGCTGGCATCCATGGAGGTGAACGAGCGGTACGAACTCCTGCTGGCTGAATACGAATCCGTCCGGCAACTCCGCAACAGTCACCAGGCTGGAGAAAAGAGACGTTTCCTGGACCACATGAGAACCGCATGTGGTCATTACCTGAGTGCTCTGGAGAAAATAGCGACCCGTGAAGAACTGGAGCCATTCAAACGCCGGTTGAGAACCAGGCTGTTTGAAGCTGGTTCCTCTCTGGTGGACATCGACTTTTTTCTGGGCCGGCATACTCAGAATGGAGCTGAGATCCTGGCACTGATCGAGCGGCTCAATGCGCTGCCGCCAGAGGAACTGCTTGCCGAAACGACGGTGGAAGAGACAGTGGTGTGTCTCGAGAAGTGCCTTGACGTCCACCGCGATTCGCTGCCGCACATGCTGGTAGTGCCTTTCATGCAACTCCTGGAGAGAGATGATCCCACCCATCGCGCAGCAGCAGCGGGCATCATGGTCGATTTCGCTCTGACCGGTGTCACCCATGGCAGGCCGGACCTTGTCCAGGAGATCCAGCGAAAGTTGGCGGCCCGGCTCGGGATGGAAACGACTCCCAGCGTTTTCATTGTTCTCGTGGACCACCTTCAGACGCTTTTCCAGCGGCTTTCCCAAGTCGATGCCATCGAGCTGATCACGCCGCCTCTATCCGCCACCCTCTCGCGATTGCTGGAACAGGATGCCGAGCTGCCCGGTCCCTGTATCGAGACCGTCATCGAGGCGCTGGGCACCGTCGGCGACTCGCTCTCCATACAGACCCTGTTGCACACTCTCGAGGACGATCTTCTTCATGAAACGGCGGCCAAGGCCCTGGCGCGAATCGGTAAACCGGTGATACAACCGCTCATCGACCTGCTGAAGATGAATCCCAAGGCGGCGATACGATTCAGAATCACCAAGATCCTTGTTGAATTAGGAGCGGTGATCACCCCATTCCTGCTGAAGGAACTGGACAATGAAATCTGGTACGTGCGCCGAAACGCCTGTATGCTGCTTGCCAAGGCTGGCGGTTCCGAACTGCTTCCGCGTCTTGCGCCCTTGATCAAGGATGTAACTCCCCAGGTTCGCCGTGAGGCGATAACCGCCATTGGACGATGGAGTGGCGAATCGTCCGAAGAGCTGTTGCTGCAGGTGCTGGAGGATATGGATCCACGACTCCGGCTGCAAGCCGTGCACTATCTTGGCGAGGTCGGTTCGGAAAAGAGCGTCCGCGAGCTGTCTCGCCTGGTCGAACGCGATCATCCCACTATGCCCGTTCCCGATGACGAGCTGCGCAAGGCGGCGTGCCTGGCACTGGCGAAGCTGGGTTCCCCCCTGGCTGTTCCAGCTCTTTCCAAACTCGTGAGCGAGGGGTTTCTGTTCACCTGGGGGAAACGCAGAGACCTTTTCATGCAGGCGATCGAGGCCTTGGGGACGATTGGGGGACGAGAGGCCAAGATCACCCTGCAGGCGGTGGCCAAGAGCAGGAACACCACTATTCGCGAGACCGCGAAGAAGACCCTGGAAGCGCTCTATCGCTCCGAAAACGAGTTCAAGTAGGCAGGGGTGGCGAACTGGGCACCGCGAGCGCCGGTGAGCAGGTCAAGACCCAGCCAGGTGGACACGGAGTTTTCCAGCAGTCTGCCCAGCAACGATGTCTTGGTGGTGATATAGACCAGTTCCGCTTCTCCCTTTATCCCGGCCTTCTCCCGGGCTTTTTCGACCGCCGCGGACAGATCCCCAACCTGATCCACCAGTCCCACCTCCTGGGCCTGACG
>JAFGDC010000420.1 GCA_016932295.1 candidate division CSSED10-310 bacterium | reverse complement strand
CGGTCAGGCCTTCACATCCTCCCGCTACGCTCCGACACGAGCGCCGCGTCATCCCGCACTCCATCGAACCGGCTTCGCCACCATCCCGCTGGTGACCGTTCTTCACGCCTCGTTGCGGGACGAACGCGAAGGTGGTATTACGGTGCTTCATTCTCACTGGAGGGATGCACCCATGTCAGAACGCCGAATCATACCGAACGACAGACCAGGCCTGAGTTCCGAAGATTTTTACCGGATCAGGCATGTCGACGAAGCACGCATATCACCTGACGGCACTCGCATCGCCTATGTGCTGGAAACCGTCAACCGTGCGAAAAACACATATAATCGTGGTATTTGGATCGTTCCGGTGGATGGCGGCGAACCGCGCAAGTTCACCGCCGGCAGCGCACAGGACAGTTCACCCAGATGGTCGCCGGACGGCTCCCGGCTTGCCTTCATCTCCACCAGGGCCGGCAAACCGCAGATTTTCATCATATCCGTTGACGGGGGTGAAGCCTGGCAGCTCACCACGCTCCCTAACGGTGCCGGAGCCTTCACCTGGTCCCCGGACGGTGCGAGGATCGCGTTCATCTCCAGACTCAGCGATGAGGAGCGCAAGAAGGAGGGTCTGCCCGACGAAGAACCAGAGGACAGGTTCGAACAAAAAATGATGGATGATCGGAAGCAGGAGGAAGAGCGGCGGCGCAAGGACCCCCGCGTCGTCACGCGACTCATTTTCCGGCGCGGCCAGGACTATTGGGACGGCAGGCACAGCCATGTCTACATTCAGGATGTGAAGGAAGGTGCCAAGCCCCAACGGCTGACCGACGGTGACCATGACTTTGGGCCACCTTGCTTCACCCGCGACGGTAGCTCCATCCTGACGTTCGCCAACCGCGAAGGAAACGTGGACGTGGATGTCCGATCCGATCTGTACGTCCTTCCCGCCACCGGCGGTGATCTCGTCCGTCTGACCTCGGGACCGGACGGCGACTTCGCTCCGCGCCCCACGCCGGACGGTACATCAGTTGTCTACTTGGCGTTCCATGCCGACCGGCTGTACGAACAGCGGATGTCCCTAAGGATCATAGGCATCGAAGGTGGTGAAAGTCTGGATCTCACCGACGAAACCGACCTGGACGTGCACGCCTTTTCCCTTACTCCCGCCGGCGATGGGATTCTCTTCCTGGCCGGCTGGCACGGAGAACAGCGGCTGTACCGGTACGATTTCGCCACCGGCGGCACCGCACCCATCGTGTCCGGATCACGGTTCATCAAAGACTTCCATGTCTCGACCGTTTCCGGACGCCTGGTCTATGTCGTGAGTGCGCCGGACATTCCCTCTGATGTCTTCACCGCCGCGCCCGATGGGTCGGACGAACGCCGGCTGACCGAGGTGAATCGTGAATTCCTCGATACCCGCACCCTGAGCATCCCGGAGGAGATCTGGTTCGAATCGGTGCAGAACGCCAGGATACAGGGTTGGATCATGAAACCGGTCGGCTTCGAACCGGGCAGGAAGTATCCCATGTTGGTGGAAGTGCATGGGGGTCCCCATATCATGTGGGGATGGGAATTCTGGCACGAGTTCCAGGTATTCTGCGCTAAGGGTTACGTGGTGTACTACAGTAATCCGCGGGGTAGCGAGGGGTACGGCCGCGCCCTCAAGGGTTCCATACGCAAGAACTGGGGCATTGAAGACCGGCTGGATATCCTCGGCGGCATTGACCAGGTGGCAGCCCGTGGCTTTGTGGACACGGACAGGCTCGTATTGACCGGCGGTTCATTCGGCGGTTTCATGACCGCCACGCTGGTGGCTGCCGATCATCGATTCAAGGCTGCGGTGGCTCAGCGCGGTGTTTACAATTTCATCAGCCTGTACGGCAATTCCGATGCCATGACCCTCGTGGAATGGGAGTTCGAAACCCTGCCATGGGAGGATACCGAGATGCTTTGGCGGTTCTCGCCGCTCTCCAAGGTGACCGATATCCAGACACCGCTCATGATCATCCACAGCGAACAGGACTATCGAGCCGGCATTCAAACCGCCGATGAACTCTTCGTGGCGCTGCGCAGGCTGGGCAAGGAAGTGGAATTTATCCGTTACCCGAGGGAAGGCCATGAGCTTTCCAGGAGTGGTGAGCCGGAGCACCGGGTGGACCGCCTCGATCGAATCGCCGGATGGTTCGAGCGACACCTGCCGGATCTGGAACCGCGGTAACCGCCGCCAGCGGTCCCACCGGGCAAGGCGCACCGGTGAATCACGGCGGCTGGTTCCGGGGGATCAATAAGGATCGGGCCGCAGTAGCTCGTGCAGTTTGCGCCGGATGTACATTCCCGACACGGCGCACAGCAGCAGCACCAAGGCAGGCGGCACCGCCAGCAGGCAGATCAATTGCCGCCACTTGTCGTAGGCGAACCCCGGCAACCGCCGCAGGGAGTGCAGACTGGAACTCTTGAGCCGGATCATGAAACCACGGGAATAGCCGACCGATTCATCTGCGTAACGGAAAAGAGTGCCTTCCATGGCTCCCGCGACCCATG
>JAFGDC010000419.1 GCA_016932295.1 candidate division CSSED10-310 bacterium | reverse complement strand
CGCGGTGAGCAGGCGGGAGGTGTTTGACTGCATGCGGGAGTGACCTGACAATCTTGGTGTGCCAGGGCTACGCGTCGGATTGATCACGTGCGCCCTGGGCGTGGCCTGATTGATCTTCCTCCGCCCCCGCCATGCCAGTGGCGCTGATAAAGACACCACTGCAGGCACATGAAGGCGCTTTTCGTCAGGCAACCTCTCCTTTTTAATGATCCACTTCAGGCTTATATCGAAACCTAAGGTCTTTCCGACTCAACCACCTGGGCGCAAGGATGGCTTGAAAAAGCACACTCCCTCTCGCCTCGTTCGCTTCTCCACCAGCGAGTCACGGTGAGAGTAACCTAACGGACAGACACCTGGAAAACCTTGTGGCGGGCCACGGTTGCGATTACACTGAATCAGCGTCGGTGCTGGAACGGCTCCGTATCGCATATGAACCAGGCAACCGGCCACGGACATGGCAGCAGGAGCGATGGATGCAGTCGGATCTTCCCCAGGTGGCGCTGATTGCAGCCCTGGGACTGGAGCGAAAAGCCATGCGAGCCGCATTGACCGCTCATGGCGGAGTCTTACCCATAAGGCCGGTGGTGCTACCGGTTCCGGTGGGTGCGGACTGCACGACCGCGCTCGAAAGGAATCTTGATGAGCTGGGCAACCTTGCCATGGGCATCTGCTTCGGGCTGGCTGGCGCCATTCTGCCGCACGTGCGGCTCAATGACGTGATAATCCCAGAAAGGATGCATTCAATCACGGATGGGCAGTCAATCGCCGCCTCTCCGAACCTGCTGGCGGCTTCCCGGCGGTGGGCGTCTGCCGCCACCACCAGGGTCGTTCATGTCGCCGCCGCCGTACAAGTGGACCGACTCTATATCGAGACCGACAAACGACGACTCTCAATTCGTTTTCCCGAAGCCGGATTCGTCGATATGGAGTCTGCAAGCGTGGCCGAGCTGCTCTCCTCTCTCGGGATCCCGCATCTCATCATGCGGGTGATCTCCGATGAGCTGACCACCATTTTTCCGGAAGCCTTGCAGGACAATCGGACACCAGGCGTGCTGCCGGAAAGGCTCCGCCGTGCCTTGTCCCTATTGGATCCTCGCCAGTACCTGGCCTTTCGCCGACTGCACGGCATTTGCACGCAGGCGGCGGCCACGAATGCGGCGGCGGTGGTTGATTTTTTGACCAGTCTGGAGTTTGGGGAGCGCTCGATCTGAATAGTCTCCATCGAGCCCGATCGCGACGGGCGAAAGGACGCTTCAGGTCTTTTCGATAAACTCCGCGTGAAGGACATCGGCTGCAAGCCTGGCGGCTCCCGCATCCACCAGCACCGAGATAGTGGCATGGGAATCAGAGGTTTGATGAATGGAGACCGCGGCTTCGGTAAGGGTTCGGCAGACCCGCGCCATCACACCTGGCAAGCCATGCATACCCGCCCCAACAATCGAAACTTTCGCCATGGCTGCATTGAGTCGAAAGCGTGCGTCTCGATCCTGCAGCAGGTGATTCACCCGGTCCACATTATTTTTAACGGTAAAGCGCAGAACCGTTTTCAGAATGCCGAACATATCCATGCTTATCCCGGCACCGGCCACGGCCTCGAACAATTCGGTCATCTCTTCCTGGGGCCGCACAGGATCCAGGTCCACTTCCACTAGGCAGACCGGTATATCGAGGGCCACGCCGGTGATGAATCGAGTATGTTCCAGGCAGGCGCGGGGTGCAATCCTGGTACCCCGCGCATCGGCCGTGGTACGCACAAGAACCTCGAGCTTGTTGTCCACCACCAGCTCCGCTGCTCGGGGATGAAGTACTTTAGCACCTTGCCATGCCATCTCCCTGAGATCCTCGGCGGCTATCTCATGAAGTCTCACGGCACCAGGGATGACAGCGGGATCGGCGCTGAAGATACCAGGAATGTCCTTGATGATCTCAAGTCGATCCGCATGCAGCGCGACCGCCACGGCCACCGCAGATGTATCGCTGCCTCCCCGGCCCAGGCAGGTGATCTCGCCCCGTGAACTCATCCCCTGGAATCCCGCCACCACAACGACATCGTTTGTTGATAAAGCGGCGAGCACGGGTTCGGGATCGACCTGATCGATGGTCGCATCGCAATGACCACCCATCGTGCGGATACCCGCTTCCCAACCGCTGAGGGCGGTGGCGGCAAGCTGATGGGAAGTCAGAAAATGGCTGAATCGGACCGCCGCGATCAACTCACCGCAGCACATGAGAAGCGCCCGTTCTCGATCACACAAGGCGTGCGGGGCACCGCCAACGAGGTCCAGCAGGCTGTCGGTGGCGTATGGTTCGCCCATCCTTCCCATGGCGGAGACCACAGCGACAACCTTGCAGTTCCGCGCCAACCGATCCTGAATGAGGGCAAGGGCTTCGGTCAACCGTTCCGGCGTGTTGAGCGTGCATCCGCCGTACTTTTGGACCACCAATCCTTTATGAATCATGAGGAGGGGTTCAATCGCCGCCGCTATCACCAACCGTATTTCTTGCGGTTCTGGATCCTCTGGATGGCTTCATCGGCGAACCATTTGACGAGATCGTTCTGATCTTCCTTTGCTTTTTCCAGGTGCGGGATAGCGCGATCGTCACCAAGGATACCAAGGGAATAGGCCGCATCCTGCCGGACTCGTTCGCTGGGATCCTTGAGCAGCTTCACCATATCATCAAGGGCGTCCTTGGCTTCCATGTTGCCGAGTGCCTGCAGCGCCGCCCGTTTCTTGCTGTCCGACTCCTGGAGCATGGCGCGCAAAGGATTGATGGCCCTATTGTCAGCCACCCAGCCGAGTATAAAAGCTGTGTACTCGGGGACGCCGGCAAGTTCGGACTTCAAGTTCTGGATGAGGGGTTCAGCAACCACACCGGGATGATCCTGCTCGATCAGGCGGAACTTGAAGAACATCTTGTTCCGCATGGGATCATTCTGTTCCTGGATAGCCTTGTTCAAGGTTGCGACAGCGCTCTGGATTTCATCCATCAATTCCTTGCCTGTCGCCTGCACCCCAACCGCTATTACACAAAGCGCAATCATCATGACGCTGACACATCGCAACATCGGGAACCCCCTTCCAAAGCATACAAGATGGTCCGCAGCACCGAGCCTCATCTTATAATCCTTTTTCGAAAAAAGCGCAACCCACAGGGTGAGCAAGTCCCCCGCCTGCATTCCCCGGTGTGGTCAACGACCGAAGCTGAATGGTGTATGCAACACGACCTGACAACCGGTCTCCGGCGGCGGCTCTTTCCACCATTGGTGGTGCAATGGATGACGGGAATTGTGTTACCTGTTCAATGAGAAAGAATACGTGACAGGGGATCCCGGAGTGGCTGGAACCACCGCGGTGATCCGATAGCATTCCATCACTCCCCCTTTTTTATGTGATGAGGGTGACGCCTGGCATTGCGACGGTATGCCGGTCGAAAAAAAACACCCGGCCCGCGTGGCGCCGGGTGTTTGAAACGATGTGCGTTACTTGTTGTCCTTCACCGCAGCCTGGGCCGCTGCCAACCGCGCACCGGGGATGCGGAAGGGTGAGCAACTGACGTAATCGAGATTCATCTCGTGGCAAAGTTGAATGGAAAGGGGATCACCGCCATGTTCCCCGCATATTCCCAGCTTGATATCAGGCCGCGTTTTTCTGCCGCCTTCGACGCCGAGCCGCATGAGTGCGCCAACACCTTCCCGGTCGATTGACACGAAAGGATCGTGTTCCAATACACCCTGGTCGGTGTAGAAGCGCAGGAATTTACCGGCATCGTCACGGCTGAAGCCGAAGGTGGTTTGCGTCAGATCGTTGGTTCCGAAAGAGAAAAACTCCGCTTGCACAGCGATTTGATCAGCGGTGATCGCCGCCCGGGGCAGCTCGATCATTGTGCCCACCTTGTAGGGAAGCTTCAATCCGTACCTTGTCTGCACTTCCTTTCCCACCTCATCCACGATTCTGCGCTGCTCCACCAGTTCCCTGATATGACTCACGAGGGGAATCATGATTTCCGGTTCAACATCGATCCCCATCTCCTTCACTTCGCATGCAGCCTCGAAGATGGCACGGACCTGCATGATGGTGATCTCCGGGTAAATGATGCCCAGCCGGCAGCCGCGCAACCCGAGCATGGGATTGAACTCGTGTAACTTTTCCACGTGATCCAGCAGCGTTTCAAGTTCCCTCACCTTGGTGAGGAAATCATTGACGGTCTTCAGATCAGCGGCACGCAGGAGCTTGATTTTCGCATCGGTCAGCGCTTCAGTCAGTTCCTCCTTTTTGGGGAGGAATTCGTGTAGCGGGGGATCCAAGGTCCTGATGGTCACCGGCCTGCCGTTCATGGCGATGAAAATCCGCTTGAAATCCTCTTTTTGCATGGGTAGCAGGTGGCGCAGAGCTGCTTCGCGCTCACTCTTGTTCCGCGCCATGATCATCTCGCGCATGACCGAAATGCGATCGTCAGAGAAAAACATGTGTTCGGTTCGACACAGGCCGATACCCTGAGCGCCAAGCGCCACGGCGATTTGCGCATCTGATTCCTTGTCGGCGTTGGCACGTACTTTCAGCTTCCTGAAGGAATCCGCCCACTCCATGAGCTTGGCGAACCGCTGGAAGATGGCTGATTCTTCAGGTTGCATGGTTTTTTGAGCCAGGACCTGCATGACCTCAGAAGGATGAGTTTCCAACCGCCCTTCGATCACCTCGCCGGTATATCCATCGATGGACAGATAATCGCCCTTGCTGAAACTCTTCCCTTTCACGTAGAGCCGTTCCTGGTCGTAATCAACGTCTAACTCGTCACAGCCCACCACGCAGCTCTTGCCCATACCGCGCGCCACCACCGCCGCATGCGAGGTCATTCCTCCTCGGGCCGTGAGGACGCCCGAAGCTACATGCATACCGGCGAGGTCCTCGGGAGATGTCTCCACACGGACCAGGATCAATTGGATGCCAGGATCATCTTCCTTCATCTGTACTGCTTCCTCGGCATGGAAGACCACCTTGCCGCAGGCGGCTCCAGGTCCAGCCGCGAGTCCCCTCGCAAGCAGCCGGCCCTCCTCCACCGCGATCTGTTTTTCCTTGTTGTCGAAGATCGGGGCCAACAGATGCGGCAGATGATTTGGTTCCACCCGCAGAATGGCTACCTCCGGAGTGATCAATCCTTCCTCCACCATCTCCACGGCGATCCTGATGGCGGCAAATCCTGTGCGCTTGCCGGACCTGGTCTGGAGCAGCCACAGCTTACCGTTCTGGATGGTGAATTCCAGGTCCTGCATGTCACGATAATTCTTCTCGAGGCGCTGGTAAATTTCCTCCAACTCCCGGTAAAGCGTGGGGAAAGCCTCCTCGAGAGACTGCTGTGACTCATCCTTCTTGCCTTCCCGATTGATGGGCTGAGGCGTTCGGATGCCTGCCACCACGTCTTCACCCTGGGCATTCTTGAGGAATTCACCAAAGAAGAGCTTCTTGCCACTGGCGGGATCACGGGTGAAGGCGACCCCGGTCGCGGAATTATCGCCCAGGTTGCCGAATACCATGGCCTGGACATTGACAGCCGTCCCCCAGGCTTCCGGAATATGATTGATCTTGCGATAGGTTATGGCGCGCGGGGTTTCCCAGGAATCGAACACCGCGCGTATGGCGCCCCATAACTGCTCCTTCGGATCAGTGGGGAACGCCCTGCCGGTGATCTGTCGCACCTTACCCTTGAACACCTGCACCAGTTCCTTGAGGTCCTGCGCCTTGAGATCAGTGTCCCGCTCGATACCCAACACCTTCTTCTTCTCTTCGAGCAAGTCCTCCAGGATCTCACCATCCATCTTCATGACCACGTTGCTGTACATCTGAATCAGGCGGCGGTAGCTGTCGAAAGCGAAGCGCTCGTTCTGGGTCTTCCCGATCAAACCCTCGATGGTCTCGTCATTGAGCCCCAGGTTGAGCACCGTATCCATCATGCCCGGCATTGACACCCTGGCTCCGGATCGGACAGATACCAACAACGGGTTGTTTCGATCACCATACGCGCACTGCATCACCTCTTCCACCCTGCTCAGGGCGGCTTCGACCTGCTGTTCCAGGCCCTGTGGCAACGACCTGCCGCACTGGTAATACAAGTTGCAGACTTCGGTTGATATGGTAAAACCAGGCGGCACGGGAATATTCAGGTTGACCATCTCAGCTAGGTTGGCACCTTTGCCTCCCAGCAGGTTTTTCATGGTGGCATTGCCCTCGGCTTTGCCGTCGCCGAAGTAATACACATACTTTCTGGTGTCGCCGTTTTCGTCACATGTCGACATTATAGCCCTCCATTTCGGCATTCGAAAAGTCATCAGCGAGCCGTTCTCATCATCCTGGCGGTTATTGGCGGCCCGGCTTAAACTCGATATGATCCATTTTCATCAGGATTTTGTCAACAGCAGGTTCGCCGCCCCAAAATCTCCCCGCCTGAATTCTCCGAGGGTATCCACGGACGTCTCTCGACACCACCGCCTTCATTATTGGTGGTGAAGAGAAACAACGGGATTGCGGTAGCTTTTTAATGAGACACTACATTCAATGGGGGTTTTGGATCGCATCGATGTCACCATCCATCGAACCGACCTTCATCTGATGGCATCCGGTTGATCACGGGGTCAGTCGGTGCTGTCATCCAGGCCACCCGATACGTGCCAGCAAGTGAGATCATCGAATATCCACCTGATCGGCAGGGCGTCAATAGCCTGTTGCGCGGATGCTTCCCAAAAGAATAGCAAGGTCCTATACACTGGTTTTTGGTTTCGATATACGCCTGAGGTGGCTCAGTAGAGAGGAGAGGTTGTCTGACGAAAAGCGCTTTCGTGGGCCATCATTGGTGTCTTTATCAGCGCCACTGGTATGGCAGGGGCGGAGGAAGGAACAATCAGGCCGCACCCATGGCGCGTTTGGTCAGTCCAGTGGGTTGCCCCTGCACACCAAGGCCGTCGGTTCACTCCCTTATAAGGACACCACCTCCTGTCTACTCACCGCGTCTTGTCATGTTCGAGTAACGTCAGCAGTGCATCCTTTGTCTCCGTGGCCGCTGTGGATGATTGAAAGCCAACGCACCACGATGATCATTACAAGATTCGGGGTACGACCCCATTGGAACGCGACCCCATTGGAACGAGAGTCACGCCTGGTTCCTGTAGTAAACTGTGAGTCATACGCAATTCATCTGTTTTCGCAGGGCGACACAGTGTCTTTCAAACTGATCCGACAATGCCACCGGCAGACAGAATCCGAGCCGGAATCCTTGCACTGGTTCTCCATGCGTGGATCGATGAATCCCGTTACTCAAATACCCATATCAGCAGTCAGGATGAGGAACAGGCGGGTGTGATGGATCGGATCGGGTGTCAAGCCGAGGTTGTATCGGGTGTTCGATCACTACTCGACAGTCGCGGTTCCCGTTTCCGGCTCCATGGTCGGAGAGTCGTTTCCGGCGGTCCGCCACTCCTGGAGCAGATCGACAGCCTCCGGTGAAGGGTAGGGATTGCTCTTCACCAATTGCTCCAGCAATTCCATTCCATCCACTTCCCGGCCGGTGGCATGCAGCAATCGTGCCTTGGCCATCAAACTGGCTGGTGAATCGGCGTTGAGTTTCAGTGCAACCTCCAGCGCCTGCTCCGCTTCCGGCAGTTTTCCCTGTTCCAAAAAGATCACCGATCGGGCGGCGTGGGCGGCTGCCATATCGGCTTTCAGATGAATGGCGCTCTCGGTTTCCATGAGGGCTTGGTCATATCGATCCAGGGCAAGCAGTCCATAGGCCATGCTGATATGGTCTCCTGGATTCATGGGATTCAGTTTGAGGGCGGTCGTAAAATCCTCCACCGCCTTCTCATACTCGTGCAGCGCCATGTGGCACATTCCAATCTGGCTGTGGAGCACTGGCATGTCGCCAACCAGTTCCAGACTCTTGGCATAGTGCTCGAGGGCGAGCCGGTATTCACCCCTGACATAATTGATCGCCGCCATGTTGCTGTAACTGTTGGCATAGGTCGGATCGATCTCGATCACCTTGCCATACAGTTCCATCGCCTTGTCGAAATCCCCCTGGGAATCATGGATCAAAGCCCGATTGTTCATGGCCTCCACCATGGCGGGATCCAATTCGAGCGCCTTGTCCAGGTGCCCGATGGCGGCTTCGGTGTTGCCCTGCCGTTCAAGTATCCATCCCAGGTTGTTGTGTGCCAGTGCTGACTGGGGATTGACTTCAAGCGCCCGGCGGTACGAAGCAGCGGCCTTCTCCAACTGTCCCGTGTTGAAGAACTCATTGCCTTCCTGAAGATACTCCGCAGCTTTGTCGGTACAGCCGGCGGCACAGATTATCATTATCACGGATACAACCAGTATCCATCGGCTCCGGTTCACTATTCTCATCCCTTTCAGCCTCCCCCGCCTCACGGTGTCATCATTGCAGAGCATGCGATGCGCCTCTCGGCTCATCTTGATTCATCACTTGTTTCCGTCTCGTGCTGATCTCCATGCTCTATAGCATCCTCCCGCTGGTTTTGCCAGCGCTCCGAGCGCCTGCCATGCATACGCCCCCGCAATTCGCGCAGATGCTTGCGCATCAGGGAAGGGAACTCGCTTTGAAATACCAGGAACTTGAGTTGCTGGTCCGGCGAGAGCAGACTCAAAATCTCATTCTCCATCCGTACTTCTTCTTCCACGATTCGGCGACGCTGTTCATGCATCTTCTGAATATGCTTCTTCGCCTGGTCCGCATCCATTTTTTCACCGCTCGCAATCAGTTCCCTGAACTCAGCCACGATCTTCTCCAATCGGCGAACCTGCGCATCCCTTGTCTGATCCATCTCCCGGAGTATCGGAAAAACGCGTTCCCCCAATTTCTGGTCGATTCCCACATCCCGGACCAGCATGTAGATGCGCAGAGTCTCCAGTACTTCCTTCGCCTCCTGGCCCTCCGGACCCTCTTCCGGTGGTCCGGGAAAGCCCGGTTGTGCAGTCGCCAGACTACCGATCAGGAGCCATCCGGCAATAATCCAACCGACCACCTTGCTTTTCATCTGCGACCTCGCTTTCCATGTTCTCCCATCACCAATCTCCGAGACTCCGTCTCCCACCAGCGGCACCGAGGCAACCTGACACACATCCTGATCATACCGCCGATCGTACTGAATCCACCAGCTCCCGCCGCTCCGCCACGCTCAACAAGGCAATCTCGTCCTCCAGGCGCAACTCCGGTACCAGTTCATCATACATGTTTTCCAACTCGTTTGAACTGAGGCTGGCGGCCACCAGCTCGGTGAAAATACCCGACCCATTCGTCTCCTCAGTCATGGTGGTTTCCGCGTCGAGATGCTCCATTTCGGCAGCGAGATCGATCACTCCACCGGCCGTGAGACTGGAATCGTTGTAGTAGTAGCTGGTGAGCGCGAGAAGATCCGCCTCCATCGCAGCGATTCGACCATTGTCAATCTCAACCGCGATACCGCTGGAATTCGGCCGGTGCACCTGGGGCCCAACAGCAATCACCAGCACCAGCACGGCCGCCACCGTCAAGGCCGCCGCCCAGAGCCGCTTGACCGGAGTCGATCGCCGCAGCCGAGCAGCCACACCCACTTCGAACCGTCGCCAATCCGGTGTGAGATCAGCCGCGGGATCGTTCTGCTTCAACGCGACCGCAACTCCGGTGCTTCGTTCGAACACCTCGAGACAGTCATCACATACCGCAAGGTGCCTGAACACAGCCTTGTTGAAACGCACACCGTGATTGCGAATCGATTCCCGGCATTCCTCACAGGAAATCTTCTTCATCCTCTCACCCTCCCACGATCGCCCGGAGATTCTGAATGGCATGGAAATAATTCGCTTTGACAGTACCCTCCGCGCGCCCGATCACCTCCGCGATTTCCCTGAAGCTCATCTCTTCATAAATCCTCAGTATCACCACCTGTTTCTGCTTGGCCGGCAACTTCTCGACACCATCATGCAGCAATCGCTCCTGCTCTTCGTTCAAAAGTTCGTCCAGCGCTCGAGGTTTTTCATCACCGCCAGTGAAATCAGCCAGCGGCCGCAGCAGCTTCCGGTAGCGCAAGTGGTTGTAAGCGTGGTTGGTGGCGATCCGATAAAGCCATGTTTTGAAAGAACTTTTCATCTTGAAACTGTCGAGCTTTTTGAACACCTTGACGAACACATCCTGACATAAATCCATGGCATCCTCTTGATTCCGGACGATCCTCGCGCAATAACGGAATATCTGATCGCGGTAGCGCTGTACCAGCTCCTGAAACACCTCCTCCCGGCCTTCCAGGAACCAATTTACCAGTTGTTCATCAGTGGTAACGCCGGTCTCGTTCGTGTCATCCATATGTATGGACACCATCCAGGGAAAAAAGTTTAAACCAGTCGGCACTTCCCGCAGCGTAATAAAAGAGCAAAGTCCACCACATACTACCAATCCAGTCGCGGCATGTTCCATCAGGAAACATCGCATCAGGCGGCCGGCAATGCGGAGGGCGGCCAGGTGTTGATTCTTACCGGCGCCTGAGAGCCCACACAGGATTCCACACGCGCTTG
>JAFGDC010000418.1 GCA_016932295.1 candidate division CSSED10-310 bacterium | reverse complement strand
GCGCGGTCCTGGAACGCTTCGAGTTGAAGAAATACCTGGCCAGGAACGGCAATGAACCAGTTGAAAACGGCGCTGACTCCGAGGCGGATAAGGAGACGGAACAGCATGAATTCGCCGACCTGCTGGCTCCGGAGTCCGTGTCGCACCGGCTGCTTCCCCTCAGCATGAAATTCAGTGATGCCGAGTTGGACGACCTGGTGGAAGCAGGAAATTATTCCGTTGAGGGTCCCTCGCAACTGGTGCTGGATGCGCATTCACCCACCGCCACGGTCCGTTTCACCCGCACCCTTGAAAACGGTTTCAGCCTGGATAAGGAAATCACCTTCACTGACGATTCGTACCTCATCGATGCCAGACTGGTCATTAGCAACTACTCGGCGACCGCCATGGATATCAGCAATCGCCTGATGTTGGGCGGCGCCATCAAGCGCGAGGAATCGGCTGGTGGCCGGCACTATGGATTGAGCGGCCCGTTGGTTATGATCGACGGCCAGATCGAAAAGACCAAGGTGAAGAAACTCACGGAAGCGAAAAAATTCGTCGGCCACATACATTGGCTGAGCCTTTCGGACATTTATTTCTTCATCGCCATGATCCCGGGCGTCGATACCGTCCAGCAGGTCGAGTTGGCGGCTATCCCCGATCCTTCCGCGGATCCATCGGCCGAACCCATGATCGAACTCGGTATCTGGACCGGTGTGCGGGATCTGCAACCGCACAGCACCTACCGGAAATCGGTCAGGCTTTATTTCGGGCCGAAGCAGTTCGAACGACTCCAGAAGGTGGGATTCGACCTGGATCGCATCATCGATTTCGGCACCTTCGCCATCCTCGCCCGCCCCCTCCTCAAGGCCATGAATGCTTTCTACGGTTTTACCGGTAATTACGGCGTGGCCATCATCCTGCTGACCATCATCATCAAGCTGGTCTTCACTCCGTTGACCCACTTCCAGATGAAATCCATGCGCAAGATGCAGGAGCTTCAGCCCGAGGTCAACAAAATCAAGAACAAGTACAAGAAGGAACCGCAGAAAGCCAATGAGGAGATGATGCGGCTCTACAAACAGCACGGCGCCAATCCCGCCTCCGGTTGTCTTCCCATGATCATTCAGATTCCGGTGTTTTTCGCACTCTACTCGGTCCTGATGCAGGCCATCGAGTTGCGCGGCGCCCCCTTCATTTTCTGGCTCACCGATCTGTCGGCCAAGGACCCCACCAAGATCACCCCCATTCTGATGGGGGTCTCCATGTTCTTCCAGCAGCGGCTCACTCCCAGCACCTCCGATGCCAAGCAGAAGCAGATCTTCATGCTCATGCCGATATTCATGACTTTCCTGTTCATCAACTTTCCCTCCGGATTGGTCATCTACTGGCTGGTGAGCAACCTCCTGTCCCTCGGATATCAGGGGGCTGTTCATCTCTACAAGGCACGGAAGGTGCCCCCTGAACGTCCCGCCACAGGTAAAAAGAAAAAATGAACGAGACAAGGGAAATGCAGCGATCGGTAAACACGAAGACGAGCGTGGAGATTACCGCCGAATCGGTCGAGGATGCCCTGGCGCAGGCGCGCGAGCAGTTGGGAGACATACCGTCTGTGCCCGGCCGCGAAGTGTCGCTCATGCACGATGTACTGGCCGCTCCCCGACGCGGTTTTCTGGGATTGGGAAAACGACGGGCGCTGGTCAGGGTTACCAGGGAGTTGATCGAGGCGCCGGAACTGTTTTCATTGAGGGTGCTGGAGCGTTCTCTCGTCATGATGGGACTGGATGTGTCCTGCGTTGCGCGCTTGCGGGGCAGCGCCATCGAGTTGGAGTTGTCAGGACCCGACATAGCCTTCCTCGAAGCCAACCGGGGCAGTTGTTTCAGGGCGCTCGGCCACATGCTCAAACTGGCCCTCAGCAGGAGCGGCGCTGGATTGAGTGTGCGGGTGTTCAGCCATGGAGAGCCGCCGCCACCTCGCCCCAGGCGGCGTTTCGACGGGAAACCGCAGGCCGTGGGGGAGGCCAGGGAATCCGGCGGGCAGCCGCGTCTGAACAGGCCATCACGGCGTCCCCGCGCGCGCCGCCGCCGGCGGCCGGGTGGCGGTGACCGCGGCGGCGCAACCTGATACCACAACGCCGCCGGTCGCCTCCAGCCACGCATGAAGCACCCACTTTCGTCACGGACCGCCATCCAGGTAAGAGGATGCGTTTCAGGTCAACCTGCGGTGGCATTGAAGGGATTCGTCATGAGGACCGTGTCGACATGGTAGAACAGGAACATGCGATGGCTTCCTTCGATACCATTGCGGCGCCGGCTACACCCCCTGGAACGGGCGCTATCGGTCTGCTCCGGATGAGCGGTCCTGCTGCACTTGATATCCTTCGGGCTATTTTCGTGACCTGCCGCGGCCGGTCCCGACGCCGCTTCCTGCCGCGGCGCCAGTATCTGGGCTGGATAATCGACCCCCGCAGTGGAGAAAGAATCGACCAGGTTTTGGCGGTTCACATGAGAGCGCCTGGCACCTACACCGGAGACGATACGGTTGAACTGTCCCACCACGGCGGCAGTGCGGTGGCCCGTGACCTCCTGGATTTGGTCACGGCCATGGGTGCACGGTTGGCGCAACCAGGTGAATTCACGCGCCGCGCGTTTCTCAACGGTCGCCTCGATCTGGCTCAGGCAGAGGCGGTAGCCGGGCTCATTCAGGCGCGGAGCGCCTGGGCCCGCCGGCTCGCCATCCGGCAGCTTGACGGAGGTCTCTCCACGCGGATCGCCACCCTGCGTGACCACCTCCTGGAAACAAGGATGCTGCTCGATGCGGCGGTTGATTTCCCGGAGGAGGATATTCCATCCCTGAACCAGCCACGACTGCTGTCCATCTTCAACGATGCCGCCGGCGCCCTCGCCGACCTGCTGCGCATAAGCGCCACGGGCCGTGAAATGTACGAGGGGTTGCAGGTAGCGATAATGGGCCGCCCCAATGTGGGGAAATCGAGCCTGCTCAATCGTCTCTCGGGAACTGAACGAGCCATTGTCGATGCGGAACCGGGTACCACCAGGGACCTGGTTGAAGCCACCCTGGAACTGGCGGGATTGATGGTCCGGGTGGTGGATACCGCCGGCTTGCGCAGCGATGTCGGACCGGTGGAGCGGGAAGGGCTGCGCCGCGGCATGGAATGCGCCGCCCGCAGCGATT
>JAFGDC010000417.1 GCA_016932295.1 candidate division CSSED10-310 bacterium | reverse complement strand
TGGCTGTCACCGCGATGGGGACGAAGGCGGTCTCGCCCGGATCCAGCAGGTAATCGTTATCACCCATCTGGTCATTGATCTGGTGGAGCTGATAGAAAAGCGCATGATCGCCCGTGGAAACCAGCGCACAGATCACTTCCTGAGGCTCGGTTCCCATTATGATGGGCTTCATCCTCGCGCCGTACCCTTCCCTGGTCGCTCTCAGGTGATAGGTCCCGGATCCCAGCGGCCATGTATATCGGCCGTAGGGCGGGCTGGAGCAACGGGCCTGTTCACCGTTTTCCATGGGGATTTCATCGATGGTGAGCACAGCTCCAAGCGGCATGTTGGTGCAGGCATCCTTGACCTTGATCCTGGCTACCGCGCACTCCTGATGAAGAGACAGCACCTTCTGCCAGCCCGGCCGATTGCGCTGCACTGTCTGGTTGCGAATCGAGTAGGGCGGGTGGAAGCTGGAAGCATTCACCTGGATTGCCATGGCGATGGTTCCATGGTCGGCGTACAGCCAGTCTAGGGCGGTCCCGTCGGCACCGTACAGCATCTCCCACCATACTCCGGCATCATAACCGAAGGTCCCGGATTCACGTTGGATATTCTGCGCCACCTCCGAGCCCACTCTCAATAAACCGCTGCGATCTGGAACATCGATGTCCCTGCAGCCGTAGGGAACCAGCACCATCTCATTGAAACTGTGATAAAACAACGCACAGGTGAAGGGCCGCTCGGACGCCAGCGCCATGAGACCGGCGATTTCTGGTTCCGAGGCTGGCTCCGGTCCACGGTAGGTGCTGGAGGATGGGCTGGCCGATGACCCGAAGCATTCTCCCCACATGAACGGGAAATTGCGGTTGAGATTGACTCCGTGAGTCCCGTCGCCGTTGTTCCGGCGATTCTTGACCCAGAATGGATCCGTTGTCCAGCAATACTCGTTGCCGTCAGGATTCAACATCGGAATCAGCCAGATTTCGGTGCCGTTGATCCATTCTTGGACCTGGGGATCGCTTGGATAATTGTTCAGCAGGTAATTCACCATGTCCATGATGATTTCCACCGACATGATTTCCCGGGCACCCAGCAGGCCGGCGAACAGCATACGCGGTTCATCTTCCAGCTCATCCGGGTTGTCGGTAAGTTTCAGGGCCCGGATGCTGCGTCCCTCGGCGGTGACCGCCAACGTACTGAGCCTGGCGATGCTCGGATGAGTGGAGGCGTAAGTGGCCAGCAATCCGGTCACCTCATCGTAGTCCAGGTATTGCTCGTCGATAAGGATATCGTTGACGGCGTTTTCATCCTTGCTGATAGTGAATGATATATCCATGGCCGCGAGCCTCGGCAGCAGCGATGTCTCAACGAGAATACGAGCCCGGTGCGTGATGCCGTTGCAGTCGAGGATGTCCAGCGCGCCAGCGAGATCCTGCTCTGACATGGCACGCCGCGCCGCCGGGGCCGTCATATCGATGATGACCCGTCCGCCGGCATGGGTCAGGGTCGGAGGAGCGGTTTGAAGTGTGCACAACAACGCGCACGTGGCTGGCAGCAGGCTGCGCAATTTCATCCCTGTTTCACCCTGGCCCTTCTCGTTGTTCGCCGGTTGAGCATCCCTCGCATTAGATCCGACACTATCCATATAGTTAACGACCGTGTATGTGTCAAGGACTCGACGGCACTCCCCTTCACGCTTCATGGGGATTGTGGTAAATAGAACATCAAGGTTTCATGATGGCCGCCTCCATGCCTTGGCCATGGAGAGGATGGCGTGAAGGAACGAATACTCCGAGGTGGGGATCAGGGGGTACGAACCGGTGAGTCGGGATAGTCGAAAACACAAACTCCTCGCACTGCTTGCCTCCCCTCCGAGTGGTTTCTGGGCGCGGCTGAAGGCAAGAAAAGCAGTCAACCGCCTGGCACTGTATGACTCGGCGGATGTCGTCGAGCCGCTTGTCCGACTCCTGCTCGGTCACGACCCGGATCTCGCATTCCGCGCAGGCGCAGCCTTGAAACTGATGAATTCGATCCAGGTCAAGCAGGAGCTTGCCAGGATCTACCTGGTCGAACGCAAGCAGAAATTGCTCAGGATCATCAGGGAAGGAATGCTCGTTCCGGACGAACCCGTCGATCTGGCGCTGCCGCTCCTGTTGAAGCTGGATCGCGGCCAGGAGGCCTTGAACCGTGGGATTGAGATCGTCGAGCCGCTTATCCGGAGCTTGGATGACAGTGACGAGGAGGTCGCGGCGAATGCCCGGCGGTTGTTCCCGAAATTGGACCAGGATGTGGTGCGAACGATCGGAGAGCGGTATCTGGCGGAACGTGATGAAAACCTTGGCCGGATCATCGCTGCCTTCTCGCTGCTCCCGGATGGGCCCCCCGCGGTCAGGACCATGCTGGCGCTCAAATTGGACATGGTGGATCAACTGGCGGGGATCGATCCGGCAGGGCTCGATGTCGTGATCGCTGCACTGTCGGATCAGGATACGGGTATCGCCGTCGCAGGCGGGCACGTGTTGAATCGACTCACCGAACAGGCCACGATCGATGCGCTGTGTCACCGGTACCTCGAGACCAGGAATCATAAGCTGGCTGAAATCATTGTCGCGAACCGCTACCAGCCCGAAACGGATTATCAGGCGAGGATACTCATCAGATTGAAACTGGGAATGGTGGCCATCATCGCCAGGGAAGGCGCCGAAGTGGTGGATGTGCTCTTGGCGGCGCGCCGTGACGAGGACGGGGAAATCCGGGCGTATGCGGCCAAGGTTCTGCGTTCGCTGAAAAGCCAGGAAGCGATCAATAAGCTGGTGGATCGGTTCCTCGCCGAACGGGACGAGGATCTTGCACAAATCATCATCGATTCCGGTTACCGCGCCGATCAGCCGCCGGCTGCAAAGATATTCGGTGCGCTCCTGCGCGGCGATTATGCCACCGTGCTCAATGTGGGTCTCGACGGTCTGGATCTGCTGATCGAGGCACTGCGTGATCCCGATCAGCGAATTCGCGCGGGAGCTGATTTCACCTTTGCCGCGTTGAGCAGGAAGGACATGACCGAGGAAATCTGCCGGCGCATCATCCATGGTGCCAATGGCAGGCTGCGTGAGGTGGCCGTGACCAACGGACTGCGTCCGGTCGAAAAGACGCTGCGTACCCTGTTTCTCTTTTTCACTGATCAAGTGGATGAACTGCTGACCATCCCCGGTCACATGGAACACCTGGCGCAGGTCCTCAAGGAGTCGGAACCCCAGGTGCGTGAGCATCTCACCCAGAAGATACGGGCGACCGCCGATCCTCGCTTCATGGCGTTGCTGAAGGGTTGACATGTCGGATACCAGCGCCCGGGAGGAATCTTTCCAGTGAAATCCATGATCAGCCTGCGGCTGAAACTGGGCGTGAGCATACTCTCTCTGTGTATGTTCTTCGGCATGGCGGAAGCCACACTCAGGCTTGTGGGTACGGTTGCTCCCGGAGACCAGACGAGGAATCTGCCGCTTTGGGTGATCTCCAACATCCAATCGCAGTTTCTCGTGCCGGATCCATTGCGTTTCTGGAAGCTTCCTGCCGGAGCCGGCAAATACGGGATCAATTCGCTGGGTATGCTGGGTGAGGAGGTGCGGCCGGAGAAGGAGCCGGACGTTTTCCGAATAATCTGCCTGGGGGATTCGATTACCTTCGGTTTCGGCGTCCACTCCAGCCAGACATTTGCCCATCGGCTCCAGAGACTGCTTAATGACACCAGGACACCCGTTGTGTATGAGGTGTGGAATGCCGGGGTTCCCGGCTACAGCTCCCTGCAGGGTCGTCGCTACTTTCACTCCGAGTTGGCTGCGTATGAACCGGACGTGGTGACGGTATGCTTCGGTCGCAACGACAGCCGGTTTCTTCACCAGGAGGGCGGCTACCTTCCGGACAGGGAGGTCAGGATTCAGCCGGCCTGGATCACCGGCTTGCGCGGTTTGATGAATCACAGCAGGATCTATCAATTCCTGAGGGCGGGATTCATCACGGTCCGGCGTCTCTCTGTCGAAACTCCTGACCAACTGGCGCAGGTCTCGAGAGTGACGCCGAAGGAATTCAGGGAGAACATCGATTCACTCCTTGACGAGATTACCGCGCGTGGCGCTACTCCGGTACTTCTCACCGCCCCCGTAAGATTGCCAAGGATCGGCAACTACAACGACATCCTGCGCGACGTGGCGGCGACCCGCGGGTTGATACTGGTGGACACGGAGCGTTCCTTCAACGAGATCGGCAATGAACGATTACTCGTGGATGACTGCCATCCAAATCCCCTGGGTCATGAGTACATCGCCGGCCGGCTGTTCCGCGCGATGAGTCCCTTGATCAGCGAACGTTTCCACCTGGCGCCCGGGGCGCTGTCGATCCCGGATCGCGGTGATTTTACCTGGGAGCTTCCGGCGGTTTCGTCAACAACTCAAGCTGTCGCACCATGATTCCCAATTCCCGTTGATCATCGCCACCTGAGCATGCGGCGGGTTGAAACGTCCGCGCCACGGCGATGCTGAAGCGCGTGGTCTGTTCCGGTCCGAATTCCGCCCGGCTGACAGGTACGGCCGCATACAGTTGTGCACCCGTCATGGTGAGATCGGCCAGGGGTTCATCATTCAGGAGGATCTGCACCGGCAGTGGAAATGTCATGCATTCGCGCGATGTGGAAGCGACCAGCAGCAGGGTGGCATCGACATTCGGATTGAAGCAGGCCACCTCGGCCAGACCAGTGCTCCATCGCCAGCAATCACCACCGTTGCATTCCTCACCATGCCAGCCTGTTTCGAAGCGGATGTCCACCAGCTTCATCTCCGATACGAAGAGCGCCAGCCGGCGTTCATCCTCGGATGAAGGCAGGCAGTCCCGCGGAATGAAGTCCTGATTCGCCGTGAGAGTGAGCCGGCACCATGGCTCGGAACCGAACCGATCTTCTTCCATGGGCAACGTGAACGCCGCGCCGTCGCTTGGCACTTCCAATTCCGCCAGGTGCACGCCATTCAAATCGATGGCCACCTGCAACGGCTGCCGCAGGCACGTGGCGGAACTTCCCACCTGGAAAGCGAGAAAGCAACTCGATCGGGGAGTGCGGAATGAACACTCGCCCCGACCGCTCATCCAGCGTATGAGTTTCCCGTTTTCCAGGAGATCAGGTTGATGCCAGCCGGAGAAGAAGATGATCTCCCGGCCGCCATGCAGATAGAGTGGTCCTGTCTCGACGTAAGGGATCGGTTGATCCCCGTCGAGGAGTGGAATCCTGTCACCGCCCTTGCCCTGGTATAAACCAATGCGAAGGCTGAGCCGTCGCGCCTTGTGTGCTGCCGGCGCTTTGATGAACCGGGTGTAGGAAACCGTGTTCGAAGTGTGCATCACCGTCTGTGGGAGATCATGATCGTCCGCAGTGACCAGGTGGCCGTTCCGATTCACCAGGTGGACGAATACCCTGGGCGTGAAAGAGGCATCCTCGATCATGCCGGTGCGGCGCCAGGTGACCCGATACTGGATGGACTGTTCGGCGGCCAGGTAACGCGTGTCGCCATCCTGCGTCAAACCGCCGAGTCCAGGCTGCAGGATGACTTCCGGCAGCAGTGGCAGGGGCCGCGGCGATCCGGCCAGACAGATGGTGCAGCCAAGAGCCAGGAGCGGTAGTATCAACCAGCGCATGAACTCCTCCGATCGGGTTCGCGTTTCACAGTGCCGGTGGACGAAGGCCGGTGGAAGAAACGGTCGATCGAACGTACTGTACAACAGCGGAATTCTCCTTACAATAATTGCCGTATTTTGTTCCCTGCATTATGCTGTGGCTGAGCGCCCGGCACCTTGAACAGAACAGGGCGTACAGTGAGGTCAACATGCGCGTATGTGTTATCGGTGGTTCTCGGTTCATGGGGAGATTCGCTGTCAGGGAACTGCTCGAGCACGGGCATGAAGTGACGGTTTTCAATCGCGGCCGCACCGGCTATCCATTACCAGCGGAAGCGCAGTGGATCGAAGGTGACCGGTTCCAGATAACAGCGCAGCGAACCCTGCTCCGTGCCCTGCGACCGGATGTCGTGGTCGACATGATGGCGATCGGTGGTGAGGACACGAGCGCTGTCATGGATGTATTCCGGGATCGTGCGCCCCGCATGGTCACCATCGGCAGCCAGGATGTCTATCTCGCGTACGGCGTGTGCGTGGGTATCGAGGATGCGCACATTCAATCCGTTCCCGTCACCGAATTCTCGTCATTGAGAACCAGGCACTATATGTACAAAGGTCGCGCCGACGGTATGGAGACATACGAAAAAATAATGGTGGAAAGAGTGGTGCTGGCCGATCCGGCGATCCGCGGGACAATACTCAGGATGCCGATGGTGTATGGCCCGGGAGATTATCAGCACAGGTTTTATCAGTATATCAAGCCCATGGCCGACGGCCGGGAAGTGTTGCTGATCGGTGCGGAGCTGGCCGATTGGCGGTCGTCCTACGGGTACGTCGAGGACATGGCCCATGCAATCGTGCTGGCGGTGGAAAACGAAAAATCCGCCGGGCGGATATACAACGTCGGAATAAGGCATTCCATAGAAGTGCTGCGGTTGGTGCGTGAGCTGGGCAGGCTCATGCGGTTCACCGGGCGCATCGTCCAGGTGCCACGGAACGTGGCGGAATTCAAGCCACATGGACTCAATGTGGATCAGCACCTCGATGTGGACAGCTCGTTGATCAGGATGGAACTGGGGTACAGTGAACCGACGACCTGGGAAGAAGGGTTGCGCCGCACCATCGAATGGGAGTTGGCGAATCCACCCCCGGTTGACATCGCCCAGACCTATGCGAAAGAGGATGAACTGATGGAACGACTGAGGCTGCTGGGGTGAGCAGGGAGCAATTCCTGCCGGCCTGAGGAACCACCGTTCGCATCTTGAACCAATGAAGTGACGTGTCGCCGGAGAGCTGGGCGATGCCCACCCGTTGTTGGCAGGTGAATCGCTTCATGGGCAGAGCTGTGAACCGCACAATGCGCTCTCCGAGCCGGCATACCGCCTCTCGCTGTCATGGGCGGTGGATTCAGGATGTTGGACAGCCGCTGCCCGGACTGGCATGATGCCCGTCATGGACTCCATTCGTGACATGGTACCCGCCGATCTCCAACAGGTCACCGGGCTCTACGCCGATCACATGTACGACTCGTTCTATGCGCAGCTTGGCAGCGGTTTCATCAGGACACTGCTGGGCGGAATTCTGCATGATCGTCGGCAGATCAGCCTGGTGGTCGAGGTGGAGGGCGGTATCGCCGGCTTCATAATGGTGTCCCGCCATGCGGAGCGCACGACGGTTTCGTTACTCCGGCGGCGTGGTCCCGCACTGGCCTGGCGTGCCGCGTTGGCCTGCCTGGCGGTGCCTCGGCGGGTGCTGCTTCTGCTGGAAACACCCCGGTACTTCCGCGCCGGGGGCAGCCGGCTGGACGACGCCGAGGCGGAGATGCTCTTCATCGTCGTGGATCCCCGTTGCCGCAGGCGCCGGCTGGCCCAGCGGCTCATCTGCGAGGTCCTGGCGCGCTATCGGCTTCATGGCATCAGGCGGGTCAAGGTGAGCATCGTCGCCGGCAACGGTGCCGTGCTTCGATTACTGGCGCGGCTTGGCTTTTCAGTGTGCGGCGAGTTCTCGTTTTACGGCAAGACCATGACATTACTGGCGCGGAACTTGTAGCTTTCGAATCAACAACCGGAAGACGACTGCCCAGGATCGTCCGGGATGGCTGGTTCGGCCGGTGAACCGTGGGGAGGAACTGGGGGTCGTACCCCGAAAGTTGTAATGATCGTTGGAGGAACTGGGGGTCGTACCCCGAAAGTTGTAATGATCGTTGTGGAGCGTTGCCAGGCAACGTTAGGAACTGGGGGTCGTACCCCGAAAGTTGTAATGATCGTTGTGGAGCGTTGCCAGGCAACGTCATATAAAAGCGGTGGGATGTTTCCATCGAGACGATGCGATGGTTTTACAGGCAAATCGTTCCGTGAACGAAGCCATGAGATGTGAGATGCACTCCCCTGCCTGCCGCGCTTCTCGGTCACGGGGCGGGGATTCATTGTTGATGGCGGGGTTGAGTGGTGATGCAACCTATACTATTATTCATCATCTTTACGTCTTTACGAGGGGAGGTTCACGGTGCACACGGTCGGTAACGGAGGGACGCGTCTCACGCATGGTTTCAACGGCACCGATCTGGTCGTATTCGTTATCCTGGCGGTGGCCGCGACCGTGGCGTTCGGATCGATGCTGCACGCCTATTTCGTTTCCGATGACTTCGTGCTGCTGTATACCGTCTCGCTGCAACCGGGTCTGGCTCGTATTCTCGGCAGCAACTGGCTGCTGGAGCGGCACCAGGGAGGGTTTTACCGGCCCCTGACCCTGTTGAGTTGGTCCGTGGATTATGCCGTCGCAGGCCTCGATCCATACTGGTATTACCTGACCAACCTGCTCCTGCATATTGCGGTCGGGTTTCTGGTCCACCGGTTGACCCTGCAGTTGACCGGAAGCCGTCTCAACGCTGCGTTGACCGCGCTTTTCTTCATTCTGCATCCGGTTCACACGGAGGCGGTGGCATGGATTTCGGGACGAACCGATCTCCTGTGCGCGTTTTTCTACCTTCTCGCCGCCGTCTTGCTGGCGGCCTCCTTCCATTCACGGCTCGCGTTCGGGCTCGTACTGTTGTCGGGTATCTCTTTCTGGCTGGCGCTGATGAGCAAGGAGATGGCGGCGACCTTCCCAGCCGTGGCACTCCTGATCCTGCTATGCGGATCCGCCCGCACCCTGCCACCGAGCCGTCGTTTGCTCGTCCTGCTGGGTTATATCCTGACACTCGTCCTGTTCATTCTCGTCAGGTCCTCGATCGTCGGCGGCATCGGTGGCTATGGGGCGGCGAAGCATCTCCGTTTCGACGGCGTCATCCTGGATTATCTGAGGTTCTACCTTGGATGGCTGATCACCCCCCTGGCCATGGGGGGGCACGCAGGGTTCCCCTGGTTCATCGTTTACCTGGGAACAGCCTTGCTGGTGGTGTGCCTGATCTTCCAGCGCCGGTACCGGCTGGGCGTGCTGTGGGTTCTGGTGACCGTGCTCCCGGTGCTCAATATCTGTCGGCCGCAATATCTCTATATTCCGTCCGTCGGTTTCACCATGGTAGTGGCTCTCGCCCTCACCTCGGCACTGACTTCTCGCTCCGGTCGGGTTATGGGTTTTGTGACGGTGCTGGTCCTGGGCGGTTTTTATCTGGTCGAGACCCGGCTGCAGGTGGACGAGTGGCGTCATACCGGCGGGGTGGCTCTTGGTTGCAAGCGCATGTTGATGAGTCACCATCCGGTCTTGCCTGCCGGGACAACCGTCGTACTGGAAAATCCCCCCGTCAACCGCCGCATCCCGATAGGAGTGTTCCAGAACGGGTTGCGGGAGGCGTTTCGGTTGTGGTATGCAGATCAGTCGCTGGAGGCGCGGATCGGCCAGGTTGGCGTTCCGGTGGCGGGAATAGGCGAGAAGACCCTGTATATTCGATTTGATGGTGACCGATTCTTGGAGGTCACCCGCGATTACCATGGCGCGGAACGACGGGTGCGGCTCGGTCCGGAGGGTGAACCCATCCGTATCAGCCCCGCTACTCCCCGCACCGCCATGGCGGGAAGTGCAACCATTCCCGCCGTCGCCCTGGAATTCTGGAGCCAGGCTGCCAACAGCAACGAACTCGAGCAGGGATTTCCCCTGCTTCAGGTTGATGTCACAACTGGAGAGGGGCTACACATGACGCTGCAGATGCATGCCGGCATCGAGACCGGCGAATGGGCGTATGACCGGCCCGACGTCAAGGCGGTGATCCGGCAGTCCCGTCCTGTGATAGCCTATTCCACCATTTCCGATACGCGCGATCCCGAACTGTTCCCGACCCATGTCTATCGTTGCCGGATGGAGTTCGATGAGGCGGTGACGGTGGCGGAAGTGGTGTTTAGTTATATCCGCCGCCCAGAATCGGAACACCGCCGAACCTGCATCGAGATCCGCGATGTCTTCGCTTGCATCGAAGGAGAAACACGTGAGTCCACTTCCGAAGATTCTATTGATCCATCCCAGCTTCAGCGCTGAAGAGCATTACGGCAAACTCAGCCGGGTCGCCCCGTCGTTGCTTCCGGTAAGCTTGGTATATCTGGCTTCGTACATGGAACAGCACGGTTACGAGGTCAGTATTTTCGATGGTCAGGTGGAGGAGATGTCCGAGACCACGTTACGTCGCCGGTTCACCGCCGATAAGCCGGACGTGGTGGGCATCACCTGCATGACTCCCATGGCGGCGGAGGCGCATCGCACCGCAGCCATCGCCAAAGAAACGTTACCGGATGCCCTGGTGGTGATGGGCGGCATACATCCCACCATCCTTCCGGAGGAGACCATGGCGGATGCTCATGTGGACGTCCTGGTGCGGGGTGAGGGCGAACTGACGTTCCTGGAACTCGTCAAAACGTGGAGTGACAATGAGGCACTGGGATCCGTCCCGGGTTTGACCTACCGGGAAGACGGCCGCGTGGTCCACACCGCGGCCCGGCCCTTCATCGAGGATCTCGACACCTTGCCGTTTCCGGCCCTGCATCTGATTCCCATGGAACGTTACCATCAGATACCGGATGCGACCTTCGCATTGCCGCTCCGTGGGATAATCACGTCGCGGGGATGTCCATTCAAGTGCATTTTTTGTTCGGCCAGGCAGATCTCGGGATTCAAGTACCGCTACCGCAGCCCGGAAAACGTCTTGGAGGAAGTCGATATCCTGGTGCGGGATTACGGCGCCAGGCAGCTTGCCATACTGGACGACAACTTCGTGGTGGATCGGGATCGCACCATGGGAATCTGCGAAGGCCTGATCCGCCGCGGGTATCACAAGCGACTGGTGTACACGTGCGCGGCACGGGCCGACCAGGTTGATCTCGAACTGTTGAAGACCATGAAAAGATCCGGCTGCAAGCTGGTTTCCTTTGGCGTAGAAACCGGCACGCAGCGGCTGCTCGATCTGATTCAGAAGGATCTCGACCAGGCGCAATTGAGGACAGCGACAAGCGCGGCCAAACGAGCCGGGCTGCTGGTACGCGGCACATTGATCCTGGGATTGCCGACTGAGACCTACGAAGACAGTTTAGCCACCATCCGGTTTGCCAAGGAGTTGGCTCTCGATTTCGTGAAGTTTTCGCTGGCTACGCCGTACCCCGGCACCGTCCTGTATGATATCGCGAAACGCCAGGGGCTGGTGGATGACCGGGACTGGTCCCGGTTCAGTTCCATGGCTGGCTTCACTGATTACGATCCGGTCTTCGCCCCCGAGGGCCGCTCCGCCGCGGAATTGAAACAACTGCAGATGAAGGCCACCAGGGAGTTCTACCTGCGTCCCCGGCAGATCATGTACCTGATCAGGAACATTCATTCCTTTAAGGACATGAAGATGTATTTTTACGCGGCACAATCACTACTGGCATCGAAATACAGGAGACGTTCGTAATGAGCGGTGTCAATCTCGCCGGTCTCTATGGCCGGATTGGAGACCTCTACAGCTACCTTCCCATGCGCCTGGGGGCGGGATACGCATTTCCGCCCATGCGGCTGGCGCTGGTTCTGACGCACCGCTGTAACCTGCGCTGTGAAATGTGCAATGTCTGGCGAAATCAGACGGCATCTCGTGCGCGCGAAGAGTTGTCAACCGCGGAGGTGCAGCGGGTGATCGAAGCGACTCCGTGTTATGCAATCATCACCTTCACCGGGGGAGAACCGTTCCTTCGCGATGACATCAGGGACCTTCTGGAATTCGCATGCCGCCGGCGCCGGGTTCACCTTGTCACCAATGGTACGCTGTGCACGGCGGCCGACGGACGGCGCCTGCCGGACCTGAGTCCACGCCGGATATACGGCAAGGGGCTGCTTTCCCTGGGAGTATCGCTCGAGGGACCGGAAGCGGTTCATGATGCAATGGTCGGCGTGCCGGGCAGCTACCGCCGGAGCATTTCGTTGATCAGCGCCGTGGCGCACGGGAAGCGCGGGCGCTTCCCCCTGGTGGATGTCAAGGTGGTGATGAGCCGCCGGACATTCCCCCACCTGCTCGATCTGTATCATGCCGCGGCGGCGGCCGGCGCCGATCTTGTCTCGTTCCAGATCGAGAATACCCAGGTATCGGCATATGGTGTCGAAAAGGGTGGTGAACGGGCTCATGCGCATGAACCGCCACCGGTGGAGGAAGTGCCGGCCCCGGAAGTGACCGGGATGGTGCGACAACTTCGGGAAGCAGAGACGTCGCGCACGAGGATTCGGTTCAATCCAGACATACCCGTCGAAGAGCTTGTCAATCGTTACAAGAATGTCTTTCGGCGGGAAGCGTTCTACTGTGACACTCCCTGGACGGTGATGCACATCGGTCCGTACGGCGATGTGTTTCCTTGTTACTCGTACCCCATGGGAAATGTCAGGAATGCTGATCTGGCAAGGATTTGGAACGGACCGCCGTACCGGGCGTTCCGCCAGGCCGTCGCCACGGCGAAGATTTTCCCCGGGTGCGCCGGCTGTTGTGTGATGAAATGGAATGGGCGATGAGCACCTCGCGATCCCCGGGCGATTCTTCCAACAGGGAGCATTACAGCTATGCCGACTACGCCCGTCCGGAAATCGCCCGTGGATTCGACCAGGACCGTTTCGGCGGCGCGGTCGGAGCCTATTTTCAACAGGTGCATGAGCGCCAGCTCTGGGAGTTGATGCCGGATCCGGAGGGTTTGAAAGTCCTCGATGTGGGAGCCGGCACGGGGCGGTTCTCCCTGCCGCTCCGCCGGCGGGGGGCAGAGGTCATGGCAGTGGATGCTTCCTTGCCGATGTTGGTGGAGGCCATGCGGAAGGCTGCCGCGCTGGATATCAGGTTGAGCTGCGGGCAGGCGGACGCCCATGCCCTCCCCTTTAAGGATCGCTCGTTCGATGTGGTGGTGTCGTCGCGCATGCTCATGCATGTTCTCGATTGGCGCGCCGTACTGGCGGAACTGTGTCGCATCAGCCGGCGCGTGGTGATCGTGGATTTTCCGCCCCGCTCGAGCATCGCCGTCCTGGCGCCGGTCCTGCTGCCGCTGAAAAAGAGGATAAAACGGTCAACCCAAGTGTATGCCGTGCTGTCCGAAAGGGAAGTGGGAGAGGAGTTCGCGCGCTGCGGATTTTTCGTTGCGGCGCGGAGTCGCCAGTTTCTGCTGCCCTTCTTCGTGCACCGGATGATGAAGCGGCCGGCGTGGTCGGATGGGGTCGAGCGGTGCATGCGTCGCCTCGGGCTTACCGGCCGCCTGGGTGCACCACTCACGTTGATGGCCGTCCGGCCGACCAGAGAGGAGCGGTGATGAGGATCCTGATGATCGCGCCGGAACCTTTTTTTCAACCTCGCGGCACTCCCTTCAGCGTCTATCATCGGGTGAAGGCACTCATCGCTCTGGGGCACACGGTGGATTTGCTCACCTATCACCTGGGCGAGCAGGTTGAGATGGCAGGATTGACGGTCATCCGAACACCACGGGTGCTCGGTATACGGTCCATTGGCATCGGCTTTTCCCTCAAGAAACTGCCCATGTGGATAGTGCTCTTTTTCATGACATGGCGGCAGTTGCGGCGTCGGCGGTATGCCTACCTCCATACGCACGAGGATGCCGTCTTCATAGGCGCGCTCCTGGCCGGCTGGTTCAGGCTGCCGCACCTCTACGACATGCATTCCAGTCTGCCGCAGCAGTTCGACAATTACGATGTTCCCGTTCTGCGCCGCTTCCGCCACCTCTTCATGCCTATCGAGGCGTTCGCCGTGAGACACGCGGATGCCGTTATCGCCATCTGTCCCGCCCTGGTCCGGAGGATCACGCAGATCGATCCGAAGAAACCGGTGAAACTCATCGAAAATGTCTCACTGACCATGGATTGCGTCGCCATCGACGACGGCGACGTCGAGTCGCTGTGCGCACGATTGGGATTGAACGGCTGCAAGGTCGTGGTCTATACCGGCACACTGGAAGCCAACCAGGGGTTGGATTTCCTGCTCGAGGCCTTCCACGATGCCCGGCAGTCGGTTCCTGAACTCCGTCTTGTCCTGGTAGGCGGCGAGGAGCACCAGGTGAGCAGCTTGAAAACCCTGGCGCGGACCCTGGACATTGTGGACAGCGTCCTGTTCATGGGCCGCCGGCCGGTGGCTGAAATGAGCCTGTACATGGCCGCGGCTGATATCCTGGTATCACCTCGGTCCATCGGCAACAATACCCCCTTGAAAATCTATTCGTACATGCAGTCTGGGAAGCCGATCCTGGCTACTGACCTGGAGACGCATCGCCAGGTTCTCGGCGATGCTGAAGCGCTGCTGGTTCCCTTCGATCGCCGCGCCTTCGCCGAGGGTATGGTACGCCTGGCCGGCGATGAGGAACTGGGGCGGCGGTTCGGCCGGGCCGCCGCGGATCTCCTGGCTCGGGAGTATTCGTACGAGCGGTTCCTGCAACTGACCGACGAAATCGTGAAAAACGTGACCGCCGGCGGCACCGGAAAGGGCGTGAACAATGGATGAGATTCGTTCAGAAGCTAAAACCGAGCTGCAGTCGGCACTGACCTCGGAGAAAAAATCTGCCCTGTCCAAGTATATGGATATCGTCATCGGCGACTCCAGCCTCTGGCATCTCTTCAAGTATGAGCTGATCGTCGACCTGTTCGGATGGCTCCCGGGCGCACCGGGATATCTGCTGCGCAAGGTATTCTATCCGAAACTGTTCAAGCGTTGCGGCCGCAATGTCGTATTCGGTCGCAACGTCACCATCCGGCATCCACGTAAAATCACCATCGGTGACAACACGGTCATAGACGACTACGTGGTGCTCGATGCCAAGGGCGACAACAATCGTGGAATCGAGTTGGGTGACAATGTCATCATTGCCAGGAATACGGTCCTGTCATGCAAGGGTGGAGATATCTCTATTGGCGATAACACCAACATTTCGTTGAACTGCATGATCCATTCCGAGAGTTCCGTGCGGCTCGGCTCCAACATCCTCATCGCGGCATATTGCTATATCATTGGTGGGGGAGAGCACAGCTTCGAACGTACCGATATCCCCATCATTCAGCAGGGCTCAGAATCCAAGGGCATTGTTCTCGAGGACAATCTCTGGCTCGGCGCCGGCGTGTATGTCCTGGACGGCAGCTATATCGAACGGGATACGGTGGTTGCCGCATGCGCTGTGGTAAACCGGCGGCTGCCAGCCTATTCCATCACCGCCGGTATCCCCGCCCGTGTCGCGAAAAAACGGATTGCGCCGGACAGCGCCGGTAGTGTCGGAAACCAGTCCTGATATGTCCGCGCGTCGTTCCCTGTTGACCATTGGCAAGGTGCTGGTATCGGTTGCCCTGATAGGCGCTTTCCTGCTGTTCGGTAAAATCGACATGGCGGAAATCGGCGCCAGCCTTGTCCGGATCAGGCCAGCCTGGCTGCTGGCAGCCGCCGCCCTCCACGTGGTTGGCCTGCTGCTGAGCGCCATGCGCTGGCGCCAGTTGCTGCTGGCCCAGGATATGCGGGTCGAACTGACGACCCTGTTCAAGTTCTACCTGGTCGGAGGATTCTTCAATACCTTCCTGCCCGGCCGGGTGGGTGGCGATGTGGTCCGGATCTACGATACCGCAAAGATCAAGAAATCAGGTGTTGAACCTCTCGCCGTGGTGCTCATCGAGCGTGGCTCGGGTGTCCTCACGTTGTTGTCATTCGCCGCGATTGTCCTGCTGCTTGGTCTGAATGTCGGATTCGAGACCGTCACCTACGCCGGTCGGTTCTGGGTGAGTTTCTGCTTCGTCCTCCTGTTGTTGACATCGATCATGTTCTTCCTCCATGAACGGATCGCCCTGCGATTGATACGGCTGCTCGACCGCGGCCGTTTCGCCGGGATCGCCATCCGACTCGAACGTATGTATCGCGCGGTGGTCATTTACCGCGAGAAGCCTGGTTACCTCATCAGGGCATTGGCCGCCGGATTATGCCTCCAAGTGAATTACATCATTCACTATTATTTTGTTGCGAGAGCCCTGGGGATCGATCACGTCTCGATCGCCTTCTTCTTTTTCGCCATTCCCATCCGCGCCGTGCTGCTCATGGTGCCGTTCTTCATCAACGGCATCGGGCTGCGGGAGTCCATCGATATGTTCTTTTTCGACAAGGTCGGCATCACCGCCAGCGGTGCCGTGGCTTTTTCCTGGCTCTCTTTTTTGCTCATATTGTGCTATGGCCTGGTGGGGGGCATCATTTACGTGACCAGGCACAAGGATACAGCGCCATGAAGCTGATGGTGACCGGGGCGACTGGATTCATCGGGTCACACCTGTGCGCGCGCCTCTGCATCGAGGGGCACGAAGTGCACGCCCTGGTGCGATCGGGTGACGTGCCGGACGTACTTCGGTCCACCATTGTCCATCATGGCGATGTGACACTGCCCGAAACCCTCGCGGCTCCAATGGATGGGGTGGATGCGGTGATCCACCTGGCCAGCGTGCTCGGTCCATCCGGTACACCCGAAGACCTGTTCAACCTGGTGAACGTGAAAGGAACCGAGCATGTCATGTTCGCCGCCTTCTCGCGCCGAATCCCCTGGGTGGTGCATTGCAGCAGTTGCGGTGTCTACGGTTCGGTGAGGGGAGCCGTGGCGGATGAGCGCACTGAGTTGGCGCCCGAGGATCCCTATGAACGAAGCAAAGCGGCCGCCGAGGATGTGGTGCGCCGCTATCAGGATCGTGGTTTGCGGGCATGCGTGGTGCGCCCTGCCTGGGTGTATGGCCCCGCCGACCTCCGCACGTTGAAACTGTTCAGGGCGACGGCCCGTCACCGGATGGTGCTGGCGGGTCCGGCAACAAACCGGCAGCATCCGGTGTACATCGATGACCTGGTGGACGGCTTCCTGAAGTGCATCACACAGCAGGCGGCGGCCGAAGGGAAAATCTACAACCTGGGGGGGGCGGAGATCGTGACCATCGATGAACTCTGCACCATGATCGCCGCCGCTCTCGGGGTGAAGCTGCCGGCGGTGCGGTTGCCGTTGCCGGTGGCGAGATTGGCGGGACGGATGGCGGAGAGGATCTGGCGGCTATGGGGTGGAGAGGCGCCTATCAACGAACGAAAGGTGGATTTTTTCATCAAGGATCGCGCATACTGCATCGACGCGGCGCGTCATGATCTCGGTTTCGCGCCTCTCACCAGGCTGCGGGAAGGATTCGCCGCCACCGTCGCCGCATACAGAAAGGCGGGATTGTTGCCATGAAATCGCGAGCGCCGCTGGATCTCTTACTGCTCGTCCCTCCTGGAGGCTATTATGCCGATCGCTGGCAAAAGGGATCGCTGATGCCGCCGCTGGGGATCGGGTATATAGGCGCCGTTGCGGAACGGGCCGGCTTCGAGGTGGCCATTATCGATGCGTATCTCGAGGGACTGGATGCCGGTGGTCTGGCCAGGCGCCTGAAGGAACTCCAGCCTTCGGTCGTTGGGGTGACCTTCACCACCGAGAACAGGTTCCAGGGCTTCGCCGCCATTGACCTCGCCAGGCAGGTGCTGCCCGGCGCCATCGTGGTGGCGGGTGGACCTCATGTCTCCCTGGCCGACGAGGACACGCTGACGCATATTACCAGCCTGGATGCGGTGGTGTGCGGCGAGGGAGAATACACCATAGTGGAACTGCTTCAGGCGGTGCGGGAAGGCGAACCGTTGACATCTGTGCGTGGCATCACGGTGCGCCGTGATGGCGAGATCCATCGCACCGACCCTCAGGAGTTCATCAAGGATCTTGACAGCCTGCCCTTTCCGGCGCGGCATCTCTACGGCCTGGATCGTTACAATTTCATTCTGGATGTGCCGGACAAGGGCCGCCGCCGGTTCGTCAATCTCATGACCAGCCGCGGTTGTCCGTTCGACTGCATCTTCTGCGCTTCGGCCATGATGTGGGGGCGCCGTTGCCGGCTCCGTTCGGCGGAGTCGGTGTTGGCCGAGATGGAGGATGCGTTGGGGCGCTTTGGCGCACAAGCCCTGTGGATTTTTGACGATACGTTCAATTCAAATCCGCGCCGGGTCGAGCGGATCTGTGAAGGGATGCTCTCCAAAGGGTGGGATCTGCCCTTCTTCTGCGAGGTACGGGTCGATACCATGAGTCGCGACCTGTTGGCGCTGATGAAGAGAGCAGGTTGTTACACCATCGGCTTCGGCGTCGAGTCTGGCTCGCAGCGTATCCTGGACGAAGTGATCGGCAAGCAATTGCGGCTGGAAATGGTGCATGAACTGATGGCATGGTGCCGGGAACTGGGCGTGCAGCCCAACCCATTCTACATCTTCAGCAATCCCACCGAGACCATGGAAGAGGCGCGCCAGACCATGGCCATGATCAAGCAGTACAGGGATGTCGCCAAGGCATCCATGGCGCTCCTTCACATTTACCCGGGCACCAGGTTGGAATCACTGGCCCGGGAATCCGGAGCGCTGCCCAGGGACTTTTCATGGACCCACAAGGGCCGCGCCGATGTGCCCACCCTCCCCGCAGCCCAGGGTGATGTACCGATTTTCATGGACAAGTTGACATGGGAAGAAATCTCGGTCCTGCTGGTGGAGTGGGCCGAACTCCAGGGGTATTCGGTGTGGCGCCGGATCCCCAGGGCGATCAAGAGCATCCGCTCATTCCGTGATATGCGGCGCTATGCCGCCATGGCCAGGGGATTACTCCGCAGGAAACTGGCGCGGTTCTGCCGGATCAATTAACCGGGAAATTGATTACCGCAAATGTTTCGATAGAAAGGTCCGTTTTGGTGATTGGTCCGACGTTTTCCTTTTTCACGAAATCGATGAGACCATCATGATAGAGAATCGGCTGGAACGGCACGGTGGCGCCGTTCTTGCCGGTGGCGGATCCCCATCCGGTGTTTCGGGGGAATTCGATCCGGCGAATGGCGCCTTTGCCGAGTTTCTCCCGGCCGCCATTGGTGAATTCTATGGTGAAAACATTGTCCCGGTAAGTGATGACCTTCCCCGAGCGGAGTGGGCCGCTGGCCATGTGGATGCGCTGGTCATACTTGAGGTCGTTGGATGCCTTGATCTGTTTGCCGCTCTTCATGTCCCGCCCGTAGAAAACGCGGATCCACTTCACCATCGCCTGCTTCCTGCCGGAGAAGTGGAACTCGATCCTGCTCGTTGCCTTCTCAATGGTCCACGACTCTCTTGATTTGGGTGAACCGACATCGCGTGATCCATGATTCTTGTTGCCGGGGTAGGTATACAAGGAAGCGCTCATCTTGCCGCGCATATCATCCCATTCGATCTGCACGGTATTGACGATCATGTCGGGACAGGGAAGATCAAGCGCCAGCACCTCGCCGGGAGCGAACTGCTGTTTGACGTCGGTCTCATGATACTGGTTGCCGTCATCCATGCGATGGAATTCCCAGCGCACTCCATTTTTCACCATGTTCGTGTCGCAATCAGCCAGCACCGCGCCGGTCAATGAGACGGCGACCACCACGAAAGACAGTGTAACGAGAATTCTTTTCATCATGACCTCCCTTTTTCTACTCACAAAGACAATCTCTAAGGAGAAAGTAGCAGTGAGCGGCTCGCTCCGTCAACCGCCGCATGCGTGTCCGTTGCGATCCGGACCCTCTTTTTCAGGTATCGTACAGGCATGCTTCACCGGTCACGGCGGGACCGCCTTACGACAGCGATGTCGTTACCGGTGCATGGTTCGGAACTTGTCGTGGAAGGCATGATATGGTACAAAATGACGTTGTCGTTTACAGGGAAGGAGACCGAGGATGAAGAGGACGATCATCGTGGGAGCGGTTCTGGCTTCGTGTGGATTGTGCTGGACCGTGATGGCCGCTGACATTCTTCTGACGGCGAGTGACCGCCTTATCGACAAGACCAGGAAGACGATTCAGTTGTCCGAGGATCAGATCATCAAATTGGATTCGATGGAAAAGGAAATCGGTAATGAACTGAGAGCCACCAGGCAGCAGCTCGAGAGCCAGTATGAGCAGCTCAGGGGATTGCTGGCCGAGCGGCCCATTGTCATGGAAAAGGTGCACATCCTGCGACAGGATATCATGGGTTCCATGACCACTTTGATGGGTCAGCGGTTGGCGCTGATAGAGCAGATGCAGTCGGTGCTGACCCGGGAACAGTTGCAGATTCTGTTACGGAGGCTATCGATCGATGACCTGGTCTCACCGGACGAAGCCAAGATCGAGAGTGCACGGGATTCGATTTCCGGTCGCAAGCAATCGCGCCGCGAATGAACCGGCCGCCCGATATCAAGTGACAACACTCTTTCCCTGCTTCGTTTCAATCGACCATGATGCCTGGCCGGATGTCGTGAATACATGCGGTGCATCGAGGAGGCGCCATGCCTGAACTGCGGCGTGATCCGGTTATTGGACGATGGGTGATCATTTCATCAGAAAGAGGGCGGCGGCCGACGGATTATCACGAACCGCCGGATGAGGAACGCGAACTGTTCTGTCCTTTTTGTGAGGGTAACGAGGACAAAACTCCGCCGGAGGTCATGGCATACCGGTCCGCAGGCGTTCCGAACGGACCTGGATGGACCTTGCGGGTGGTTCCCAACAAGTTCCCCGCCCTGCAGGTGGAAGGGCAGTTACATCGCCGGGGCGAAGGTATGTTCGACAGGATTTCCGGGATAGGTGCGCATGAAGTGGTGATCGAAACGCCGCGGCATGATCTGCAGCTTGCCGATCTGCCGGTCGAACACATTCAATTGGTGTTCCGCGCCTTTCAGGAGCGGATCCAGGATCTGGCCAGGGATATTCGTTTACGGTATCCCATGGTGTTCAAGAATCATGGGCGGGCGGCGGGGGCATCCCTTTCACACTCCCATTCCCAGCTCATCACCCTGCCCATCGTTCCGAAGCGCGTGCAGGAAGAGATCGACGGTGCGCGCAGTTATTACAATTACAAGGAACGATGTATTTTCTGTGATATTGTCAGTCAGGAACTGAACGACGATCGGCGGGTGATCTCCCACAATGCCGGTTGTATTGCTATTGCGCCTTACGCGCCAAGATTTCCCTTCGAAACCTGGGTACTCCCGAAAGAGCATCATTCGCGGTTCGAATCAAGTAGTGGAGACCTGCTTCGAGACCTTGCCCAGCTCATCAAGGACGTGCTGTTGAGAATGCGCGTGGTGCTCGAGGATCCGCCCTTCAATTTTATCGTTCACAGCCTGCCGTTCGGTTCCCAGGTGGGATTTGCCTATCATTGGCATATCGAGATCATTCCCGTTATCACCAAGGTCGCCGGATTCGAATGGGGAACGGGATTCTACATCAATCCGACTCCGCCTGAGGTATCGACCCGGTTCATGCGTGAGGCGGACCTGACCGGCGGCTAGCGGAGGAGAGCAATGAAAGAGCGCGAGGCGGATGGGAGCGCCGGTACCGCCGCCATGGAAGCGGTTCTCGGCCTGCAATGGGGCGACGAGGGGAAAGCCAAGATCATCGACTGGCGATCGAGCGGCTTCGATGTAACGGTGCGGTATGCCGGTGGACACAACGCCGGCCACACGGTGGTGGTGGGGACTCTGAAGCGGGTCTTTCATATTCTGCCCTCCGGTTGCCTGCGACCAGACAAAGAAGGCGTGGTCGCCCATGGCACGGTGGTGGCGCCCGAAGTGCTGCTGGATGAACTGGCCATGTTGGAACGGCAAGGTATCGAGACGGATAAAAGCATCAGGATCAGTCGCAATGCGCACCTGGTGATGCCGTATCATATCCTGTTGGATTCCATGGAGGAGGGCGGCCGGGGAGAGCGCCGGATCGGCACGACGGGCCGGGGTATCGGCCCGGCTTACGAGGATCGCGCCGCCAGGCGAGGCTTGCGGGTGCGCGACCTGCTCGATCCAGGCTATTTCGAGTCGCGACTCAGGGCCAACCTCGATCTGAAGAATTTTCTCCTCACCGGGCTGTACAAGCAGCCACCGTTACCGCTTAAGCCCATTCTCGATCAATACCTTGACTACGGGCGGAAACTGGCGCCGTATCTCACCGATACCACCGAGTTTCTGCAGTCCCGTATCGGGGCGGGCAAGCGACTCCTGTTCGAGGGTGCCCAGGGGGCATTGCTGGATGTGGATCTGGGCACCTACCCGTTCGTCACCTCGTCCCATTCCACGGTGGGGGGTATAGCGATCGGTACGGGAGTGCCGTTTCGTCCGGAAGGCACTGTCCTGGGTGTCAGCAAGGCATATGGCACCAGGGTGGGCAGTGGTCCGTTTCCCACCGAGGCTGACGCGAAGGAGAGTGAGTGGCTGCGGCAGCGTGGCGGCGAGTATGGAGCGACCACCGGACGGCCGCGCCGTTGCGGCTGGCTCGACTGCGTTGCCCTTCGTTACGCCGCTGAAATCAATGATTGCCATCACCTGGCGCTGACCAAGGTGGATGTCCTTTCCGGGATTGACAAGATTCCGGTGTGTGTCGGGTATTCCCTGGCCGGCACGAGGCTCACGCGTTTTCCGGCGGATGCCAATGTCCTTGCCGCCTGCGTCCCGCTGTATGAACAGGTGCCAGGCTGGCCCGATGACCTGGCCGCCATGCCGGCAGAACGGATAGTCGAAGCCACGGAACCCTTGCGGCGGTTAATTCAGGCCCAGACCGGCATGACGGTGACAGTGCTCTCTTATGGTCCCGAGCGTGATCAGACCATCTCCCTGCCATGATCGAGATCCGCATCGACATGGTACAGGTGTATCAGATCGGGATGTGATGCAATGGACTTGACGTACCGGCGGTGCGCACTAGAATTGAAATACAACCAGCAGCCTTAACCGTCTCAGAAGAGGGTAGTGCAATGGATAAGAAAGCGAAGAAGAATGTGATCGAGTCATTGAACGAGGACCCGACCTTCGTCGAATTTTCCAAGATCCAGCAGGAATACGAACTCTACAGGAACCGGATTCAAAAGCTGGAGGAACACAAGGAGCGGTTCAGCGAGGCGGTATTGCTCAAGGTCCGCGCCGATTACTCGGCCAACATCACGGATCTGCAGGACAAGATGATGCCCCTGCTGGGCAAATTGGATGACAAGCTGCAACGCATGATCAGCCAGCGGACCGAGATGCACAATTCTCTCCAGGGTTTGCAGCAGGAACTCGAGGAGCTGGAATTGCGCTTCTTGGTGGGGGAGTACACCGAAGATGTGTATGAACCAAAGAAGGAAGGACTCACCAGCGGCATGGGTCAGATCAAGGAGCAGCACGAGAACCTGAACAGCCAGATAGAAATGCTTGATGGAATCCTGGCGGAGCACCGGGAAGCGGCGGCGATCAGGAAGCCTCCCGAAGAGGAGAAGGCGGTCGGACCGGTCGAGAATCCCGATCCGTTTGAGGAATTATCGGAAGAGTTCGACGTGGAAGAGAAGGCTGCCAGTGACGAATCGGTAGCGGCTGTCGCCGTGGCCGCGGAAGGCCCTGAAACGCAGGCGGAAGATGCCTTGATCGATTACGAGGACTACATCGACACTTCAATGGTGGACGATATTGACCAGGGGGATGAGGAAGATGGTCAGGGCGAGGAATATGACCGCATCGGTGAAATTCTCGATGGTGAGGAAGGGGATGCGGAAGCGAGCGGTATTCCCGTTCTCGAGATCATCGAAGGCGAATACAAGGGCGGTTCTTATCCGGTCAGCACGAACCTGATGAAAATAGGGCGGGGGCCGGATAACGATATTTATCTTTCGCTCGATACCAGTGTTTCCCGGCACCATGCACAACTGGTGTATCAAGGCGGCAAGTATTCGGTCATCGATCTAAACAGTAGCAACGGAACCTTTGTGAACGGCGTGCCCGTTAAGGAAAAAGCCCTGAAACACGGCGACATCGTCGTTATCGGACAAACCAAAATCGAGTTCCAACTGCCGGGCGAGAAGTGAGGAACCTCTTCACTCTGATTTCATGACGGGTGTTCTGCAATTCATCGGATACGTTATCGGCTGCCTGGGCGGCATCTCCGCCCTTTTCAGCCTGCTGTACTTCATCTATCGCAAGGCGCGTAAACGATCCTATCAGGCATCCCTGTCGCGGTTGTTCGAGCACGCGCTGCGCACCTTCCAGAAATTCAGGGGTGCCATTCTCAAGGACGACCTGAGCGGCGCTGAATTCTTTTTCCTGAACGAATTGAAGCGTCTGAAGATCAATGTCCCTATCATCTTTCCGAATCTCCGTGAGCGATTCGCTCGGGTTTTCACCTTCGCGCTGAGAAAACACAAGTCGAAGATTTCCGAGGCCGATGACCAGTGCCTGAACGGTAGCATTCGCGTCGAGGTGCTCAGGACCCTCGAGGGCGAATACAACGATCAAATGAACCGCCTGGTGTTCAGACACATCCTGTTGCTGGTGCCGCCGGTGGTAGGTGGCGCGACCTTCTTCCCACTCTTGTTCTATCTGAAGTATTACTCATTGTTGCTCATCCCGACACTGGCCTGGTACGTGGCCGGCGGCGCTCTGCTGGCCGCCGCCGTGGGACTGTTCGTACTGGCCAACAGGTAACGGATCGAAAGGAAGCATCGTGGCAGGACTTTTCGGCACAACGGCACCGGCTGCTCCGGCGGCGTCCGGGCGGATAGCCGCGGCGCTGCGTGCTCGCGGCGAAGGCACTCCCCAGTGGATCACGCTCCCTGGTCTCACCTCGCTCCTGCGGGTGGACCGGCAGGATGGCAACGGCTTCCTCTGGCAGGATACCCGCACCGGACTGCTTTGCCTGGTTGATGGGTATGTCCGCCTGCCTGGCGCGAACGGCAGGGATGAGGCACACCGGCACGCTGAGTTCATCTGTCGCGCGCTGGCAGATGATCCGGTAAGTGCCGCGGCCCAACTGGCCGGCTCGTTCAGCATGGCGGTCTATGATCCGGAACACCGCCGCCTTCTGCTCATCAGGGATCATGCCGGTTCCCGCCCGTTATATTATGGAATCCGGGATCGTTTCATCTGCTTCAGCTCGACCATTCGGGCCATCCATCGCAGTGGATTTTTACCCAGGGAATTGAACCCGGCGGCGGTGGACAGATACCTGGCGATGATCGCGGTGCCGGATCCTGGCACTGCCTTCAACGGGATCAGGCAGATACCGCCCGGGTACCTGCTTGACGCCAGCGATGGCAAGGCGACTGTGCATGCGTACTGGCGAATGTATGATCGACCGGTATCGTCAGCCGGTGAAGAGGATCTTGCCAGCGACCTGCGGGTCGCCCTGGACGACGCGGTGCATGATGCCGTGCATCGCCCCGGTCGAGTGGGTTCCTTCCTCAGCGGCGGTCACGATACGACCGTGGTCGCCGCCATCGCCGCCAAGGATCGGAAGCTGACCACCTTCACCATTGGATACGGCGGTGGGGACGGCTACGAGGCATATAACGAGTTTCCCTTTGCTGCGCATGTGGCGGAACGGATCGGCGCCGATCACCGGGAATCGGTGATTCAACCGGGAGTGGTGGATGCCGCGCTGCCGCGCCTGGTCTGGCACTTGGAAAATCCAAGCGGTGATGCCATCAACAGTTACCTTGTTTCCCAATTTGCCGCCGGCGCTGTGGATATGGTGCTCACCGGAACCGGTGGCGATGAAATCTTCGTCGGCAGTCACTGGTTTCTCCAACTCTTTCGATTGAACGACTTCGAGCGGCGCTGGCGCAAACTGCCAGCCGGTCTGCGTCGGTTGATGCTGGCCGCCTGCGCCAGCCTGGCGGACTCCTTCCCGCTCACCCGCAAACTACGGCGGATGGAGTTCATCAGTTCCTCTCCAGCCGCGAAATACGCGCACCTCAAGTTCCTGATAAAGGAGGATGAACGGACGCGACTCTATTCTGCATCGTTCGCCTCCCGTATCGGAGAGGAACAACCGGTTATGGAATTGATCGAGCACTTGTTCGCGCCAGTGGCCGGGAAGGATCAGTTGAGCCAATTCATACACCTGTTTGTTCAGCATGAGCTGGCCAATCTCCAGCTCCGCGATCTGGACGTCATGTCGTATGCGCACGGCCTGGAAGCCCGCAGTCCACTGGTGGACCGCCGGGTATTGGAACGCATCGCCGGCATTCCCTCCCATCTTCTCCACAAGGACGGCCGCCTGCGGCATATGATGATCCGTGCCTGTGGCGACGTGCTGCCGCAGCGCACGATCGAGCGCCGCAAAATGAGCTTCATCGTACCGATGTCCATCTGGGCTGCGCATGAACTCCGCGATCCAATCCTGCGGCTGCTTTCCCGTGAATCGGTGGAAGCGCGCGGATTCCTGCGCCCGGACGTGGTCAGGGAGGTGGTGGATGCGTTCTATTCAGGTCGCGAACCCCACCCGTTCAAGCTATGGAACCTGGCTCTCCTGGAACTTTGGTGCCGCGTGCAACTGGATCACGATGCTGATGAAGCACCCACTGAAGCGTTGAGTGACTGGGTGTGAGAGCGCTGCTGCTGCTGCCGCATCATCCGGGTGTCACTCCGCCCCCGCTGCCGGTGGGCCTGGCTTACATCGCCGGCGTCCTGCGGCGCGAAGGAGTGGAAGTGACCGCGCTTGTTGGGATGCCTTGGGAAGCCATGACCGATCGCCTGCATGCGGAGATCGATCGGTTCGATCTTGTCGGTATGCAGACATTCGCCACCAACATCGATCAGTGCCGCCGCCTGGGAGCGTGGATCAAGTCACGCCATCCTGGTTGCGTCGTGATAGCTGGTGGAACGCAGGCGAGTAATTTCCCGGAAGTATTGCTGGCGGACGGTGCCGTGGATATCGTGGCGCTCGGTGAGGGTGAGCGCACCACCGCCGGCATACTGGCGGTCATGCGCGGTGATGTCGAACCCGCGGAAGTGCCGGGGCTCGCCTACCGGCAGGATGGAAGAATCCAGCGCAACGTGGTGGGGGGCGCCATATACGAAATGGATTCCATTCCCTTTCCCGCCTGGGATCTTTTTTATACCCAGCGACCGATTCCGGTGGGACACGTGCTCACCTTCCGCGGCTGCCCTTACAAATGCGCCAATTGTCCCGTCCGTTTTCCCGATGGCGGTGCGGTTCGGGAGCATTCCGTGCGGCGCGTAATGGAGGAGGTGGACATCCTGGTCAATGAATACGGCGCCGCTTCGCTGGAATTTTATGATGAAACATTCACTCTCAACCGCCAGCGGACTCTCGAATTGTGCGCCGCCCTCGCCGGGCGCCGCACGCCATGGCGCTGTTACACGCGGATCGGACACGTCGATGAAGAGGTCCTGCGGGCCATGCAACTGGCGGGGTGCCAGGACGTATTTTTCGGTATAGGGACCGGTGTGCCAAGGCTGATGGATATCCTGGAATCAGCAGTGCCTCTGGATCGTGCCCGCGAGGTGTTCACCATCACCAACCGGCTGGGCCTGCCTGCCACTGCCTCGTTCAGCATCGGACTACCCACCGAAACACTGGCCGAATCGCTGGCGACAATCCGTTATGCCGCTTCCCTCAAAGCCGGCAGGATACTCTTTCAGCCCGCGCTGCCGTTTCCCGGTTCCAGATTGCACCAGACCGCCTCGGTTCATGGGACGTTCCTTATTACGGACTGGTCCAGGGTTGTCGGATGGGACCAGGTGGTATACGTGCCGCACGGGCGTCACCGGCGCGGCCTGCAACTTCTGATTAAAGCTGCCAAGGCCGCGGCCAGGTTACGCGCCGCCACCCGCTGAATTCGGGAACCCGGCCGCTTAAACCCGCCTTACTCCCGAAATCATCGGGATTCCGTTGTGTCTTGTGGCTTGCTGAAGCCGTCGCCTCGTCCGTATCCACCCCGTTCGCTGCTCCCGGCCGGATTCCCGCCGCCGGGGGCCGGCTGTCAGGTCGTGTGAGTACACCATTCAGAAGCGGCTGTTGATCACCTCCTGGAGTACGGGTGGAGGATTTGGGGAACGCATCTCATGGTTGCGGAACATCACCTCTGCGGGTATAGTAAGTCGTCATTTCCGGCATCCAGAGAGCCGGATCAAGGAGATTGGCTATGGCATCGAACACAAAAAAGGCTAAAATCATTCGCGTCAACAAATCCAAGAAGTTGGGCAAGGAGCGCAAACGTCGTCTCCGCAGCAAGGGAAGCACACCAAGCATCAAAATCCATCCTGAAAGCGAATAGCCGATAACCCCCTTCCTCCAGGGGAGGACTGCATGCGCGGAAGCATCTCCGCGTGATTCCGGCGGGTGCGGCTCTCACGTTCCATGTGCCGGTGGATCGATGCCGTCGGTGGTCGCGATAACCGCTGGTAATTGGTAATGGAGGACAGGAATATGGACAGCCGGGCCGGTCATCACGCACTAGATCTCTGGATTCATTCCGCATCCGAACTGATTTGTGTTGCGACACCGGGGGAGACGCCCGTGGTGGGCAGCGCCATGAATTCACTGAAAATCATGCCTGGCGGTTCGGTGGGGATCATTGCCGGGAAAATAGCCTGTGTAGGCGATGGTGCGATTCCTCCTGAATCTTGCTCGGTTACGCCGGAGACACGGGTGATCGATGCATCGGGATGTGTCGTGACGCCCGGATTGATCGACTGCCATACCCATACGGTGTTTGCGGGTACGAGAGCGGATGAGTTCGTCAGGAAGATCCATGGTGTGTCCTATATGGAAATCGCCCGTACTGGTGGCGGCATACGCCGTACCGTGCGGGAAACCACCGCGGCTCCGTTCCGGCAACTGGTGGATGATGCGGTCGATCGGCTTCAGGCCGCCATGCGGATGGGAATCACGACGGTGGAGATCAAGAGCGGCTACGGGTTGGATGAGGAACAGGAGCTACGTATCCTGAGGGCGGCGCGCGCCGCCGGGGAACGGTCACCGGTACGGGTGGTCACTACCTTGCTGGCGGCTCACGAGGTGCCGGAATACGGGTCCAGGGAGGAGTATCTCGAGAGGATCGTCGCGGTCATCATCCCACGCGCCGCCGCCGAGGGTTTGGCTGATTTCTGTGATGTGTTCTGCGAACAGGGCGTGTATTCGGTGGAGGAGAGCCGGCGGGTGCTTGCCGCCGCACGGGAGTACGGCCTGGGACTGAAGATCCATGCCGAGCAGTTGACCAATACGGGTGGCACGGTGCTGGCCGGTGAACTGGAAGCATGCTCCGCCGACCACCTGGATTACATCGATGAGCAGGGAATCCGGGCATTGGCGGAGGGCAAGGTGATCCCGGTCCTTCTGCCCGGCTGCACTTTTTTCATGGGATTGAAGCACTACCCTCCCGCCAGGAGGTTGCTGGATGCCGATCTGCCGGTCGCCTTGGCCACCGATTTCAATCCTGGTTCATGCATGACCCAGAATTTGCCGTTGATCATGACCATCGCCTGCACACAGCTCCGCATGACCCCATCGGAGACGCTCGCCGCCACTACCGTGAACGCGGCGGCGGCGCTGGATCTCGACAGGGAAATAGGCCTGGTGGCGCCAGGATACCAGGCTGACCTGGTGATGTGGGATGCCCCGTGCTTCGACCACGTTCTGTACCATTTCGGCGCCAACCACGCCAGAAAAGTGATCATCGACGGCGAAATTCTCGTCGATAATTGATCCATACACGATCATGATAGCCATTCTGGCCTCTTTGGACCCGCGATCGGGCAGCTTCGGCGCGCAGGAATCGTTTCTGCGTGAAATGCTGGATCTCTGCCGGCGGAGCAATGTCGAGGCCGTGGTTATGGGACTCCTCTTCGAAAACGGAGTGATGGCCCGTTGCGTTCGTCCCGACGGCACTGGTTGGCGGGAGACAACCACGCCGCAGGCAACGGCCTGCTACGATCGTGTCTTTCCACCCGGGGCACAGGTGCGATCGATGTATCGTTCATGGCTGGACTCCATGGCATCCCGATTCCTCTGGGTGAATTCGCCGGAACTTTCGCCGTTGACCGCGGACAAGCTCTGGTGCGCCGATTTCTGCAAGCGCCATGGTTGGAACACGCCGGATGCCTGGCCGCTGAAAGACGTGGCGCGGATTATGGAACCCGAACCCCCGGGATTCGTGGTCAAGCCTCGTTGGGGCGGCGGCGGACGCCGCACGCTGGTCATTGAACAATGCGCAGGAAATACCTGGCGGGTGAGCGGCGATGGGATAACGATGACCATGGACGGGGACCGCCTCACCGGCCATCTGGCAGGGCTGTCGGAAGACGAGGAGAACTCGTTTATCCTGCAGCGGCTCGTACCCATCCGCGCACCCGCGCAGCCCGCCATGGATCTCCGCTTCGTCGTGCAGCGTGGCCGGCTCAACCGCGCCAGGGTAACCGGCGCCGTGGCCCGTGTGATGGTCAACGGCGGTACACGATCGAACCATCCGGGCAGCGAGTGGATGACCAATCTTACCCGGGGCGCCCTCGCCTATCCTCCCGTGATGGCATTACGCCGGTTTCGCGGCATGTGTGGCGATCTGGCTGATCGGACTGTCGCCGCGGCGGCGGCCACTGCTCGCGAGATTCATGCCGGACTGGAACGGCACTGTGGCCCGGTGGGAGAACTGGCGGTGGACATGTTGGTGGATGTGCGTGGCGGGCTCTGGGTGGTGGACCTCAACAGCAAGCCGGGCAAGATAGCCTTTCAGCGGTTATCGATTTCCACCGATCTGGCACCATCCATGCGACGGTTCTATGCAACGGTGCGCCGTCGTTTGCTGTGGGAACCGATCGAATTCCTGCTCACCACTGAGGGTGAATGCAAGGAACCGCGCGCCGGACGATAGCCGTCTGGTGCTTTGGCGTGGTGATTTTATTGTCGCTACTGAGCTGCCGGCAGCTTGAAATGAAAGACAGCGCCACCCGGCGGGGGTGCTGACTCCACCCAGATGATCCCACCGTGCCGCTTGATGATCCGCTCCACGATTGCCAGGCCAACGCCGGTACCGCTAATCTTCTTGTCGGCATTGAGCCGGTCGAACATCTTGAAGAGCCGCGCTTCCATCCCGGGCGGGATGCCGATTCCATTGTCCGCGATCGAAAAGAGATGCATAGACTCTCCTGGTGTGAATTTGATCCTGATCACAGGCTTCCGTTCCGGAGAACTGAACTTGAGGGCATTGGAAAGAAGATTGTAGAACACCTGGTGGATCGCTATCGGCTCTCCGGTCACCTTCGGCGGTTCGCCTTCCATCATGATGGCCGCGTGTGAACCGGTGATATCGCGGCGCAGTTGGTCACGCACCTCCTCCAGAACAGCACCGCAATCGACAATGGTGAACTCAGCGTTGTCCGCCGAGAACCGGGCGAACCTGAAGAGACCTTCGACAAGATCCTGGGTGAGTGTACAGTTTTTGTCGATACGATCGAGAAATTCGTGTACCGTTGGGGGCAGTTGATCGGAGAAGTCCTCCAGCAGGATTCGGGTCAGGCCGTGGATGGCGATCAGGGGATTGCGGAGTCCGTGGGCAATGGTATGGGCGAAGCTGTCCAGACCCTTGTTACGGTTCTCCATCTCCTCCAGCATGCGCTTGCGTTCCGTGATGTCCATCCCGATCCCGTATGATCCGAGGACGGTTCCGTTTTTTTCGCGAATCAGGCCAAGTGAGAGGGCGATGGGGACATCGCGACCATCCTTGGCGCGGATGACCGTCTCAGCGTTCTCGATCCTGCTTCGCTTGTGCAGCAGTTCTGTAATTCGTTTAAAATCTGACTGTTCCCGGTAAAAAAGCATGACATCCTGTCCGAGCGCTTCTTCACGGGTGTACCCGGTGAGCAGTTCAGCGCCTCGATTGAATGCGACCAGGCGACCTTCCATATCTACACAGGTGACGGAGAGGGTGGAGCTGTCGACTATCTGGCCCCAAAGGCCGTTCATGGAGCGCAGTTCCTCCATCTCCTCGTGATCGCTCAGGTACACGTGTTTCTTGATCGGAAAACCGTATATCTTCAGGAGGTTCGGCACTCGCGCATGCAGTTTCTCACGGAGCTTCTCCGGCGATCCCGGGTAGCGGATATAATCACCGACATGAAGTGAATACAACCACTCCGGATCGGGTGGCAGACCAGCCCAATCCAGCAGGATGATCAACAGCCAGGCATCCGCTTCGCGGAGTTCCTCCAGCGCTGACCATGCCTGACCCCGTTCCTTCTCCCACAACCCGATCAGCACCAGGTCGGGATTGAACAGCGCACACTCCCTCTTGGCTTCATCGTACGCGACTATTTGACAAACAAGCTTTTCGGCGTCTGCGGGGCAATAAATCTGATCGATTCCCGGCATCTTGTCGAGAGTGCCCGCGACGATCAGAATACGCACCTCACGATCAAAAGATTTCTCCATACTCGTCTCCATTCTCATCAATGCTGCTATTTCAACTATAAATATTCCCAGCGGCAAATCAAGTTATCGCGCTGAACCGATATGGATCAGGTCCTTCCGCCGCCACCTGGGGACTCACTGCATGCGAAGAAGCCGTCGCGTCATCATGTCAGTCCGGCACTGTGTCTTGATTCGGTTCCGGAGGGCGATGGCTGCCGGCGTTCATGTTTCCTTCCATCATTCCCAGTCGTCGTCTGAGTATTGCGCCCCAATCGGCGCAGGCAGCCAACCTGATGAAATTGCCGTACATGCCGCCAAGCACCCTGTTGATGAAGACCACGTGCCGGGGAAAAATATAATCGTGAGATTCCCTCATCTGGTCGAAGCCGAGTTGCAGCAAGTATTTGTGGAGATCCGTTCGACCGAAATCATACCGTACGCCAGGCAGAAACGGCCTGATCAGCACGTCGCGATATGCGGTGATGACCTGCGTGTCCACCAGTTCACCGTTCCGTTTGTACATTCCCAGCCGCCTGAAATCTTCACCAAGGCTGTCGATCCGCCCTGACAGGCCGTCGCGGAGAAACGCCTTGAACTCGTGTATGAACCAACCGGGGAACCGTTTCACGCAGCCGAAATCATACATGATGATCCGTTCGTCATCGGTAAGGGCGAAATTCGCGATGTTGGGATCGGCATGCATCAAATGGAGATCCAGCACCTGGTGCGTGAACAGGTCGGCCAACCGCTCGCAAAACCGATTGCGCCGATCCTGTGAAATGTGGCGCTGCTCCAGGCTGCGTGCGGCTTCGCCCTCCACCAGCTCCATGGTCAGGATGCGGCGGGTGGAGAATTCCGGAATCGGCGCGGGGATTATCAACCATGGGATGTCCGCGAGCGATTCCCGGAATTCCTTGAGGTTGCCAGCCTCCTGTTCATAATCAATTTCTTCGAGCAGATGACTCTTCAATTCTTCGAAGATGATGGTGAGGTCAATGCCTGGACCGACCTGCTGGACTAATCTGAAGATCAATCCAAGATTTCGGATGTCATCCTCGAGCATCTTCTCGATGTTGGGATACTGTACTTTGACGGCCACTGATCGGCCGTCATGCAGCTTCCCCCGATGCACCTGACCGATGGAGGCGGAGGCGAAGGCTTCACGTTCGAATTCACGAAACACCCACTCCGGTTTCTCACCCAATTCCGTCCTTACATGTGCCGAGATCACGTCGTAGGGCATGGGTGGCGCCGCGTTCTGCAGTCCGGCGAGGACTTCGGTGATTTCCGGAGGGAAAAGATCGGCCTGCAGGCTCGCCATCTGCCCGAGCTTCATCACCGCTCCCTTCAACTGGCCGAGTGTTTCGGCGATGCGTTCGGCGTTTCGCCGGTGAGTTTTCGAGAGGCTTTCCGCCATGTCCTCGGGGGATTGAAACAGTGATTTCAAGCGTTGCCCCAGATAACTGGCGCCTACCCGTCCAGTCAATCCTCCCAACCGCAGGGAACGTATCGCCCTCGACAGGTGGAAACTATCCATGCTCCTCCTCTGTTGGATGCCGTGCGGTGATCCCGTCCAACCGCCACCTCGATCACTTCTGATATTGTACCGGTCAATTCGGCAGGTGGGAAGGGCCCTCACCGCCGGCGGACGGGGCGGTCAACCGTCTCGGTTTCCCGGCGCCTGTGTCGTCGTGCCTGTCACTCCACCAGGAGCAAAGAAATTTGTGATGCGCAGTACTCTTTTCCCGATGAATTTGATATAGTCCTCCGACCCCTGCCGTGCGAGACACGGCCGCCCTGCTGGTAACGTCCGGGAAGGAGAATCCGAATGTCTGGTGAATACCCCATAACGCATGTGATCAAACGCGACGGCAAGACCGTACCATTCCATATAGATAAAGTCGTCAACGCCATCTACAAGGCGGCGTATGCTGTCGGCGGCCATGACAGGGAAATGGCGCAATGCCTGGCGAAGGAAGTGATCGGGCATCTGGCCCTCGGTCATGCCCCCGGGGATTACCCCAATGTCGAGGAAATCCAGGATCTCGTGGAGAAAGTCCTCATCGAGAACGGTCATGCCCGGACTGCCAAGGCGTTTATCCTGTACCGGGAGGAACGGGCCAGAATCCGGAAAGAGGAGCAACCCCGCAGCTCCGACGAGAATGTACCCTACAGGAAGATCTGGGAAGTGCTCAATTGGAATATCGACCACGAGGTGGAATCGCTGTGTAAGTTGAATGCCTGGATCGAGTCGGGTCGGTTCGGGGAACTGGTAACCGCTGCCGATGCAGCCTTTGAAGCGGATGTCCGGGCGGCGGCCGGGGCCATCCTGAAAAAACGTGACAGCGTCAGGCTGGTGATCATCGCCGGCCCGTCTTCGTCCGGCAAGACCACCACCACGCAGAAACTTGAACACTACTTGCGGAAAGCCGGTCTGGAGCTGGTGGCGCTGGGTCTGGACAATTACTTCTACGATCTGGAGGTGCATCCCAAGGACGAGTTCGGCGACTACGATTTCGAAACCCCCCAGGCCATGGACATCGAATTGATAAACAGCCACCTGGCGGACCTCTGCATGGGACGGGAAGTGGGAGTGCCAGTCTACAACTTTATCACCGGCAGACGAGAAGAAGCGACCAGGGGGATCAAGCTGGAACCACACCAGTTGATCCTCATCGACAGCCTGCATGGCTTGTACGAGCCCATCACCCAGGGGATGCCGAAGGGGGCTGTGTTCAAGATCTACATAGAAACCCTCAGCCAGATGAAGAACGCCGACGGTCAATTCATTCGTTGGACGGATATCAGGCTGATGCGGCGCATGCTGCGGGACAGCAAGCACCGCAACCATTCCCCCCGGCGTACCCTGGAGCACTGGCATTATGTACGAAACGCCGAAAAGCGTTTCATCTTCCCCTATGTCTCAACCGTGGACCATATCGTCAACGGTGCGCTCGTGTACGAACTGCCGGTGTACAAATCGTTGTTGTTCAACTACTTCTCCTACTTCATCGACTTGTACAAGGACGATCCCCTGCGCAGCGACATCCACCGGCGCGCAATGCGCGTGCATCGAATGCTCGAGCAGATCACGGCCTGGGACCAGATGGACGCCGTCCCACCCGATTCCCTCATACGGGAATTCATAGGCGGCGGCATCTACGAGGTGTAATCCGGCATATCGAGTAGTGCCGCCATGGTCCAGGCCGCCGAACACCCATCGACACTCAGCCGGACAACATCTGCCGGCGGGACCACTACACAGGGCCAGGAGACCGGGCGACAACGGGTCACGTGGAGGGTGGAAACTCGCCGGCAGCAAAAAGTGGTGCGTAAAATGAATCGTATATTCTGTCCCAATCGAAGCGTTCTCGAGCGACTCGGGCGCCTTCCCGTCCCATGGCGGCGCGGCTGCCAGGATCGGTGAGAAGTTCGGCCACCGTGCGTGCGAGTCTTGGCGGGTCAGGCGCGGAGAGCAGTCCGGTATGCCCTGGTTGAATCATTGCGGGGATGCCTCCCAGGTCGGTACCCACCACGGCGCGACCCGCCGCCATGCCTTCCAGGACAACGATCCCCTGTGGTTCCGGCCAGACCGCCGGTACGATCACCAGGTTGCAGCGCTCGTACTCACCGGCCATGGCTACTGCATCGAGCCACCCGAGACGTCGCAGGTAGGGTCGATCGGGGCAACCCTTCACGGTCGCGGCCAGGGTGAACCTGTGCCCTTCGGACCACAGAAGATCCATGGCCGCGAGCAATAACTTCAGGCCTTTGCAGGGATCGTCCAGCCTGCCTGGGGCGAATATCCGGGGCATGGGATTCACCGGTTCGGGCGAGACGGGGAACGCACCCGTATCAACCCCGCTGTGGACGACCCGCACCTGGTCGTTCAACGGCGCTACCATGGCCCCGGTGGCCGAATTGTAGACGATTACGCCCCGGGCGCCGGTGATCATCCTCCGGACCTGAGCGAGGTAGGAGGGGAGCAAGATGCCGCCAGTCAACTGCTCCATGCGATACCAGAACGCATGTTGCCGGTGGGTGATCGCGCAGCGAAGACAGCGACTCGGCGAGTGCAGGAAATCATGCGGACAGGCTGCGCCGTTTCTGAACCGGATTCCGTTCCTCAGGAGACACAGATTTTCATATGTGTAGAAGCGCAGGATCGGCCTGTACGCGGCCATCGCGTTGAATATCCATGGCTTGAGATGCCATCCGTCGCCGACGAACAGCAGGTCGGGGGCGAAGGCATCGACCGCCTCCCGGAAGCGCTCGCCCGCTGTCCGATAGTTGAATGAGAGCGGCGTGAAGGGTATCCGTTGGATATCGTAGGGCAACGAACCCTCGACGCGGCAGCGCGAAAAGATTTTTGGGAACGACGGCAGGAAGAGGCGTACTTCGTGTTGCCCGGCCGCCCGCCGCAGGATCTCGTGGATATCCCTGGTGGCGCCGCCCATGGGCGGCCAACTGAAGGTGAGATGGATGACTGCGAGACGGCTCACGCGCGGGTCCGGGCGGCCGGCTTCCGGCCGGTCAGTCCATCCAGTCTGGCAAGCAGCCGATAGAGACGATTGGGCGCGCGTCGGTTGAAACGGATTTCACGCGCGTGAACATTGTCCGCCGCGCCGACTGAGGCGAAAATCCCGATTTGGCCGCCGATCATCACCATGAAGGCGACGATGCGCAGGCTTTCCCGGTGATCATCTCCGGTTCCGGCCGCGATCGCTCCGGCCAACTCCCGTACCGTGTGGCCGCCGTCCGCGGCGGCGAACAGGGCGGTCAAGGCGCGCCACTCAATGGCGAACCTGCGCAACAACGATCCCCGTGATCGGGGATCGGGATACGCATCGTACCTCCACAAGTATGATTCAAGGAGAACCACGAACCGATGCCTCCACCCCAACCTGTCCAGCCGCCGCAACGGCCGGTCGTCCAGCAGGCTGTTGGGAAGGAATTTGATATTGTGGTGGTGGTAATCCTGCCATCCCTCCGCCAGGACCATTCCCAGCTTGGGCGCCTCTCTGTAGAACTCCGTTCCCGGGTAGGCTGTGCAGAACTGGCCGACGTACAGCTTGCGGCCTCCGTCACGATTGATCAAACGATTGATGAATTCAGTCTGCAGGTGGTAGCCGGTGATGGTCTCGCCGGGATTGAACGCCATCAATGTGTACAACGGCGTCATTCCGGCCTCGGATTGAAGCCGCAGCGCTTCTTCCACCTCGCTCGTTGTCTGCTGTTTGTGCAGCACTTTCAAGGCTTCCACATCGGCGCTCTCGATCCCCACCTCGATCCCCACGCACCCTGCCCGGCGCAGGAGGGGCAGCAACTCCCGGCGTTTCACCACATGCGACGCCCGGGACAATCCCACCCACTTGATCCGTAACTTCCTGGTGAGAATTTCCTCGCAGAGTGATTCCACCCGCCGCCTGTCCAGTAACAGGTTGTCATCCCAGAAATGGTACTGGTTGAGGCCGTAACGTTTGATGGCCAGCGCCATCTCGTCCACCACGTTTGCCGCCGACCGCCATCTGACCGTCCGCAGCCAGATGTAGGGTGAGACACAGAAGCTGCAGCTATACGGGCAGCCGCGTGACATGATGATGGGCAGCCGCCGGCCTCCCACCACGTGCAGCGGCGTGTCATAACGGTTCATGTCGGCAAGGTCCCAGGCGGGGAAGGGGATGCTGTCGAGATCCGGGATGAATGGCGCCGGAGCCTGTTTGTGGAGTTCTCCTTCCCGTATGAGTGCGATTCCGGACACCGTTGACCAGGCATGCCTGTCTTCCAGGACCTGGAGAAACGAGACCAGTGAGCGCTCGCTTTCATGCAGCAGGCAGGCATCGGCGTGAGCCAGGCTTTCTTCCGGTAAAAGAATAGGATGGACTCCGCCATGGAGAATCACCGTGCCGGGTGACGCGCGGCGGATGGCATCCGAGAGGGCGTAAGTGTAGGGAGCCTGGGGTGTCCAGTATCCGATACCCACCACATCCGGAGCGCCTGTCCTCATAATGCGCGTTATCGCCGCCGCGATATCCAGGTTTTCCACGTGGGCATCTACCAG
>JAFGDC010000416.1 GCA_016932295.1 candidate division CSSED10-310 bacterium | reverse complement strand
TCCCTGACGTCCATGAGCGACATGCTCCGCATCGCGATCCAGAAGCAGCTTGATGTTGATGTGATCATCGCCGGGGAGCTGGACTCTCCCAATCCGACTCTCCAGGCCAGCAGCATAAAGCTTCCCATCGCGGAGGAAATGATCCTGCTGTTGGCCAGGTCCGAATGCCGCTACCGGGGCGGGATACTGTTCCTGCCCGTCGGAGCAGCTCCCGAGCCCCTGCGCCAACGACTACTGGACATAGACAGGGCGGCGTTGTACGTGCAGACCTTCGCCGGGCACGGTGCAAACAGGGCGGGATTCATCCTTCTGCTCGGTCCTCGCCAGACCCTCCTGCCAAAGGACCGGGAATGGTTGCGGACAGTCGCGCTCCTGACCGGAGTGGCGCTCACCAACCTGTCATTGAGGACAGACTTCTTCGGCCTGAAACAGGACCTCGAGGGCAGACTGGAAGAACTCGAGATGGTCAAACTCGACTACAACACCATTTTTCGCAACCTCCTTGAAACCAGGAATGTGTTGAAACTGCGAATGGAGGAACTGGAAAATTTCGTGCAGGGAACCTGGCACGACCTGCGTACTCCCGTGATTTCAATCGGCGGACTGGTTCACCTGATACAGGAAGATTTCAGTGAGCAGCTCGATGACAATCTGAACCACTATCTCGAAAGGATACAGGTCAATCTGGACATCATGTCCAGACTGCTGGAAGACTTCATGGCATATGTTCAGATCAGCACCGTGCGGGAAAAGCCCGTTACATTCGACAGTAAGGAATTGATCGACCGCATCCTGCAAGAACTCGCGGAGGACATCACCGCGCGCGGTATACAAGTCAAGCTGGTCGGTGATTTTCCCACCATCACCTGTGAACGGGGGCGGCTGTACACGGTCTTCCAGCAGTTGATCGGCAATCCGGTGCGCCACATGGGGGAAGTCGCGGAACCGAAAATCGAAATCGAAGCGTGGGAAGAGGACCTGATGCATCGTTTCGAAATTCGAGACAACGGGCTGGGGATACCGGAGGAATTCCTCCCCAAGGTCTTTGAAGTGTTCCAGCGCAGGAAACGCGGCAGCAATGATACGGGTACCGGTATGGGCCTGGCACTCGTAAAGAAGATCATCGCCTTTCATGGCGGCGAGGTTGGTGTACGCTCCGATCCGCGGTCCGGCACGGCCTTCTGGTTCACGCTCCCGAAAGTTATCGACTTGTCCAGAACCGATCGCCCTTCCAGTCACCCGATTGACTGAGCGAAAAAAAAAAGTTATACTGCACCCCATAACAAATGAGCTGAACCGAAATAGGCAAATTGTTCGCGTTTGGATTTTAAAGACAGTGCAGGCGATGAAAGATATGAGAGAACAGAGGGTGACGGCCTCCACCAAGGAGGCATTCTACGGGGAGGATAGGTTGTCCCTTAACAGCGCATTCACCATCCTGCTTGTGGAGGACAACGAGGACCATATCCTGCTCATCGAACGAGCATTCAAACACGGCAACGACCTGGCCAGGACCGATGTGATCATCGTCGAGGACGGCGAGAAGGCGATGGATTTCCTTTACCATCGCAGGGAGTATCTCGATCCCAACCGTGCGCCCAGGCCGGATCTCATTTTGCTGGATATCAAGATGCCAAAAATGAACGGTATCGAAGTCCTGCATCAATTGAAGCATGACGACGACCTGCGCAGTATCCCCGTGGTCATGCTGACATCGTCGCGCCGCGAGGAAGACATCCTGGACTGTTATGAAGCCGGGGCCAACAGCTACATCACCAAACCGCCTAACTTCCACGGCTTCATTAAGACCATAAAAACCCTCAAATCTTATTGGCTCAAGACCACCCGCCTGCCAGTGTGACTGAGCCGGACGCGCAGAAACTCCGCAGCGCATCGCCGGCGACGGCCGCCGGGAATGGGAGACGGCATCCCGCAAGGCCGGAGTCCGCCACATGAGACTGGATCACATTTACACCGGCGACTGTCTCGCGATCCTGCCTGAAGCAATAGAGCGCGGCAGCATCGACCTGATCTACGCCGATCCGCCCTACAACCTTTCCGGCAGGAAACTTGAACTCAGGGACAATACCACCGGCGGTCCATTCAGGAAGATGAACGAACAATGGGATACCTTTACGGGACAAGCGTATCTCGACTTCACGCGGGCTTGGATACAGGCATGTCAGGCCGTGCTGAAAGAAAACGGCGGCATGTATGTATCCTGCTCGTATCACAATATTGGTGAAATCATCACCTGTGCCAGGGAATCCCACCTGCAGCTCAACAATATTCTCACCTGGTGCAAATCCAACGCCATGCCCAATCTGACCAGGCGCACCTTCACCCATGCCACAGAGTATATCTGCTGGTTTGTCGCGGGTCGCGGCTGGGTGTTCAACTACGAGGAAATCAAGAAATTGCATCCCCATCGCACCAAGTCCGGTGCGCCGAAACAGATGCGTGATTTCCTCGATTTCATTGAACTCCCCCTGGTCCAGGGCCGAGAGAGGCTCCATGGCGATGACGGACGGGCACTCCATCCCACCCAGAAACCGGAAACGTTATTGGAACTCATCATCACAGCATCTTCCCGGCGAGGTGACACGGTGCTCGATCCTTTCTTCGGTACCGGCACCACGGGTGTCGTGGCTGCTCGTCTGGACCGCCACTGGATCGGCATCGAGAAGGATGCCGGTTACGCAGACGCCGCGGCGCGCAGAATCGCCGCCGGTTGACCGCTGCCTTGACCAGGCCGGAGTCGACGCCGCTTCGGACCAAAGATGCACATCAGCGCCAGGAGCACGCCCGGCATCGCGCCGGACAGGATGGTTTCATCGGCATACCATGCCAGGGAAGAGCGCTTCGACTGAAGCAATCGGGGCTGGGATGTCATGCTTCCGGAATCGGAATGACCACGCCGGTAGCAGGCACGACAACTCGATCCAGCACCGCCTCCCGGGGAATGGCGACATCGTCCCAGATCACCGCCCGCCGGAGGATCGCACCGTCACCGATCCTGCATCGTTCACCCAGCACGACTCCGGGCCCAAGCCGTACATCCTCACCCGTGGTCACCGATGGTGGCACTATTACAGGAGGAATCATCATCACGCCTGGTCGGCGGTGATCTTCGGGCTCGGATGTCCCGGTTCCTTCCGAAATGGCTTTGAACAGCAGATTCATGTTGACCCTCCAGTAGGAGGCCGGCGTTCCGAACTCCTGCCACGGCCCCTGGTATCTGTATCCTGACAGCTCGCCCCCCGTCGCCAGGATCCGGCAATACACATCACGGTTGATGCAGCCATGCCCTGCCGCTGGCAGGTGTCTTAACAGTTCGGGTTGGAGGACATGCACACCGGTGAACATCCCCCGATACTCTTCCCGTGCGGATGAGTACCGGGTCTCCACGAAACGGATGATCCGGTCGTCACCATCGAGACCGATGGTGCCGTATGAATCCATCCAGGGAGCGTCGAGGAGCGCCAGGGTGGCGATACTTCGCCGGGCTGAGTGGAACCGCACCAGTGCGTTAAAATCGATATCCATCAACATGTCGCCGTTGACCAGGATGAGGGGTTCGCTGTCCAGCAAGCCACGCAGCCTGACCAGGGCACCCGCGGTGCCGAGCACGGTTGGTTCGAAGGAAAGCACCAGGTTGAGTGAATGCTCATGGCAGTAAGGAACAGCCACCGCGGCGATACTTTCCGGCCGATGGTGCGCATTGACGATGAAACGCCGGACCCCGGCACGGCGGAGAGTGTCCAGAAGATACATGAGAGCGGGGCGGCCGGCGATGGGAACCACCGGTTTTGCGCAGTAACGAGTGATGGGATCCAGGCGGGTACCAAGGCCCGCTGCAAGGATGAACACCGGCGGCAGTTCGACCATTTCCTGCATCACTCCTTGAGGAACCGCAGGATCCCCGTTCGCACCGATTTCCTGCTCTGCTCCGAAAGCCTGAGTGCTCCGGCATCGACGCCGGCATCCCGTTCGGGATCGAATTGAAACGGCTCGCCGAACGAGATGCGCCAGGAGGCCGGGAATGCCATGAAACAAAGTGGCGGAGGAAGAAGAGGGAAAACGGGCGTGATGGGGAGGTGGGAGAATCCGAACGGCCGGCCCGGAAGCGGAAGCGTCGCCAGCAGCGGATACGCCTTCTCGGCCCCGATGACCGCGGCAGGAATGACGGGCACCCGCAATTCGCAGGCCACCTCGAACAGCCAGGTATCGACAAAAGTCCCGACGCGGTAGCGGTCGCGACGCGTTCTCCAGCCGGCGCCTGCGCCTTCGGGAAAGGCGATGACCACTTCTCCGCCGGTTAGCAGGCTCCTGGCATTGTCAGGACACTGGAACAGCCGCCCGGTCTTCAGGTAGGCGGTTCCGATGAACGGCAGCGCGCCGCTCCGGCCGCCGTCCAGGATGCGAGGCACGCGATCGTGGAGAATCTCCATCACCGCAAACCGCAATACTTCTCCATCCCACGGCATGAATCCCGATCGATTGGCGACAATCAGGGCGGGACCGGCGCTTGGCAGATGCTCCCCGCCGTCCACCCGGCAACGCCAATACTGATGAAACCAAACCTTCTGCAAGGGTCTGAGGGCGGCGCAGACCTGCTCGTCACGACCGAATGCATCCACCTTGTAATCACCGTGAGCCCGAACCCACAGCGCGTGCGTCGCCCAGCCGAGAGACCTTCCCAGCACGCTGCTGAGGCGGCGGGAAACCGCCGGCGCGCGCTGTCCCGTGATTTTCGTCGATGCATCTCCCACGGTCTTCATCGGTGCGTCCGTGACATCTTTGGCGGCATCATCCGGAAAATCCGGCAACGACTCGTCACCTCTTTCCCGCCGCATGGAACGGCGGCCGTCCGCATCGGGCTTCATGCGCTCACATCCATCCGGCGGCACGTGCATGCGATAACCCTGTACCGGATCGGAACCGGAGGAACGGCGAATCAAGCGGACGCATCGCGCGGCTCAACCCGGACTCCGGCGGTGGAGTCCACCCTGTCCTGATCGATAATCTTCTTGATCCGCGAATCGACGAAGCTCTCCAGGTTCTCCTGCATCTTGATATCGGGGATCAGCAGATCGTCTTCGGAGGTTTCGAGAAACGGCTTGATCCTGAGGTGTTCGATCACCTCCATGATGGCTTGTTCACTCGTAAAGGCTGGTGAGAAGCCCAGTTCCCGGCGCGCCTTGTCGATATCGACAGCCCACAGGTACTTGAGATAGTCGATCAGGCCGGAAGGAACCCCGGTGAGGCGCAATCTCCAGAGCAGGGAAAGGAGCGGCACCAGCATTCTGGAAGGAACGGGCAGCATGGGTTTACCCATGGACCGGATGATTTTGCTGAGGGGCACGGCGCCTGGACCGGCGATATTGAAGATGCCGGAAATGTCCTTCTCCACCGCCTTCTGAAAGGCCTGGACAACATCTTGTTCATGAACGAACTGCAATAGCGGGTCGAATCCCATCACCACCGGGATCACCGGCGCTTCGAGCGTCCTGGTGATGAAGTTTTCCAACGGGCCGCCAACCATCATCCCCAGACGCAGGATGATGAGCATCACGGTAGGATGTTTGCGCGCGAAATCGAGACACAGTTTTTCGACTTCAAGGCGATCGCGGACGGCCGGGAAATTTCTGGGCGGCGAGGTGACCATGCGCTCCCGGATGAAATTGGGATTGGTGGGGGCGGCGCCGTAGACCGCACTCGTACTGGCCACGATTATCTTTTTGATTCGCGCGGCGGAGCAGGCATTGAGGAGCTTCATGGTGCCGATTACATTGACTTCATGAGCCCGCGGCGAGCGATTCACCGGAACGCCATGGAAGGCCAGGTGGATCAGGGTGTCCACATGGTACGTACGGAGCACGTCCGCGATCAGCGGATGCCTGATATCAGCCTGTATGAACTCGACCTTCGGGTGGGTGGCAGTCTGTTCATGGATATCGATCTGGATGATCTTCCCGATGGAGCCGGACGCTTCCAATGCGTAGCTGAGCTTCCGCCCCACCACGCCCGATGCTCCGGTTATCGCTACTACGCCTGCCATGCTCAGCCCCACATGAGCCGTTGAATCAAACTTGAAGAGATGCAATGAAACAGTAAAGGCGGCCCAGGGTCATTGTCAAGGGTCTGGCCCTGGGTCGTCGCGGACTCGCCGTGATCGGACGCAACCACGGGCTGGGTGGACACCCGGAGGAGCGGGTAAAGGACACCGGGGCTGTCGCGGGTTGACATGACGAAGGCAGGTTTCTACACTCCTGCTCGTCAGTCACGGTTCGCGTATTCAGGAAAACCTCGGGTCGCGCCGCCTCGGCAACAAGCCATTCCAGTGCTGCACCGCCGCGGCGCTCCCAACTCAATTGGGGGTAGCATATGAGTTTCACGAAGAAAGTACGGGCGTTCGCCTCCGCCGATCCAAAACGAATTGTCTTTCCGGAAGGCGGGGAACCGCGTGTGATCGATGCGATGAGCGCCATTGTCAGTGAAGGGCTCGCCCGACCGATTCTGCTGGGTGACAAGAACGTGATCGAAGCGCTCGCGGCGGAGCGTGGCGTGTCGTTGACCGGTGTCGGACTGGTGGACCCCTTGCGGTCGGAATACCTCGAAGAATTCGCGCAGCGGTATTATGAGCTGCGGAAACACAAGGGAATGACCATCGAGGAAGCCAGGAAAGAAATCCGCGATCCGGTCTTCTTCGGCGCCATGATGTTGCGCACGGACATGGCTGACGGCTCGGTGTGCGGTTCCGTCACCACCACGGCCAAGACCGTCAAGGCATCATTGCGCATCATCGGCACCGAACCGGGCATCTCCACCCTGTCCAGTGTCATGTTCATGGTGATGCCCGATCCCAAATGGGGTGCCGACGGCGTCATCGGTTTCGCGGATCCCGCCGTGGTCCCCAATCCCAATGCAAAGGAACTCGCCGAAATCGCCATCATGAGCGCCAAAACCTTCAAAAATCTCATCAAGGTCGAGCCGGTGGTGGCAATGCTCTCCTTCTCCACCAAGGGAAGCGCGGTGCATCCCGACGTTGACAAGGTGACGGAAGCGCTCAGGCTGGTACGGGAACGGGAGCCCAGCCTCCTGGTCGACGGTGAGATGCAGGCGGATGCCGCACTGGTCCAGAGGATCGGCGCTTCCAAGGCGCCCGGCAGTCCCGTCGCGGGTCGCGCCAATGTCCTGATTTTCCCTGATCTGGATGCCGGCAATATAGGCTATAAGCTCACCCAAAGGCTGGGCGGCGCAGAAGCTGTCGGGCCGGTGCTCCAGGGGCTGGCCAAACCCGCCAACGACCTTTCGCGGGGGTGTTCGACCGAGGACATCGTAAACGTAACGGCCATCACCACCGTGCAGGCACAGGTGGGTTGACCGGGAAAACAGACCATAAACCGCTCCGGTGGCCGCGGCGGGAATTCAATAATTCTTATCCCCACACCCTGCCAGGCATCGCCATGAGTGGTGACAAGCTCATCATTTCAACCAGTTAGAACCCCTTGTCTCTGGTTGAAAAAAACGACTTAAACGTTGACACATGAAAAAGATTGTGCATAGTATCTTGAAATTTTTCGTGAATCCTTTTATAGGCTTGAACTAGCTTATGAGGGAGAGCGGAGAATGTGCGAATCGTCAGTGGATGCAATAACTCTTCTGAAAGGAGAAGGTCATGGCTCTTCGCGCGCGACTGGCCGATGATGAGTATGAGGCACAGGATTTCCTCGAGGATGACAAGGGGGACGAAGAAGAAGAGGAGTATAGTGAAGAAGTAGAAGAAGAATTCGAGGACTATGACGAATTCGAGGAAGACGAAGAAGAAGACGACGACGAGGAATACGACGATTACGATAGCGAATATGACGACCTGGACGATGACGAGGACGACGACGATAGTGACGACGATGACGAGGACTACGACGACTTCGAGGATGACGAGGAGAGCGAGGAAGACTACGACGACTTCGCCGAAGACGACGAGTATTGATTGACGTCAAGGATCGAAAAGAGCGTGCCGGCGTGGTGTCGCCGGCACTTGTCTGTACGGAGCCTCCCGCGGGAGGAGTATCCGCGGCCGGCCATACCGCATGCAACACTGCGCGGCCAGAGTCCGGCGGTGCCGCGAAGTCAGCCGGGATGCGGGCCTGTCGAGCCCGCGGTCCGTTGCGCCCGTGGTCCGCTGATAATTAACGATTAGTGAGCGGCGTTGGGGAACGGTACGCTCACACCCCCGCCCGTTCATCTCTCGGCCAATCTGGGGACAAGTTCAGTTGCCTACGCAGGGGAATAGCAGTTAACTCGCAGAGGTGCCGGGCAATGTCTTGGGGAGTTCTGCCCCGCTTATCGCCCACAGGTACGCTTGGGCCAAACCAGTGCCGACCCACCGGGAGTCAGGCAGGACGGCAATAACCGCTTTGGTCGCTTCTGCATCTTTGTATTGAGTCATGTCTCTTCAGTTTCTCTCTTGGCCAACGATATGGCCACGCGGCGGGTCGAAGTGGCGCGAGGCTAGCCCTTGCAAGCACCGTAAACACGAGGCGACCGTCCGCTCCAGCCACTTGGGCAGCATCACATTCCCTCGTCCATCCGTCATCGCTCCGCTCCCCGCCTCACGGCTCCGGGAATCCCGGTCCTGACACCCTCTGACCCCGACACCGATCGCGTATCCAGTCTTCCCTGGACACTGAATAGCAGTGGGAGTCCTCTCCAACCGAAGCCACTCTGAAACCCACTTTATCAAAGACTCGCCGCGCTCTCGGGTAGTCAGAATATGTGTCCGCAGTGATCTGCGCAAGCCCCAGGCAGACGAACCCATATTCAATGACAGCCAAGAGCTCCTCCATCATGTACCCATGACCCCAGTGTCTCTTGGCAAGGTCGAAGCCGATCTCGCCGGTCAGTTTCCCTTCAAGATGCTCATTGCTGCAGGTCCCGATGGTCTCACCGGCAGTCTTTAGCATGATCGCCCACGCCAGGCAAGGCCTTCCGCTGTCCTCTGGGTGAACTGCTGGATGATCCAACAGGCACCGGGTAGCCTCTCCCCGGTAACGAATCGGAATCGAGTTCCGAGCCCCAGGATCGATTTCACCCGGCCTCGCCTTTACCGACACGCGAGGGTAACTATACCTGGCGATGACTACCGTCGAATCGTCGTTGTGACTCCCTACTTCGCCTGGTCGCGAAAACGCCATTCACCGTCGTTGAAAATCAAATACCTGTCCCCATTACTCATGACAATCGCAAGATCGGCGTCATCATCGTCATCCAGGTTGGCGATCTCAATCCGGCCATCGTGACAACTGGTGCGTAGTTGGGCAACCGGTATCCAGACGCCGGTATCCCAATTGAAGACCACCAGATCACCGGCCCTCGCGAACACCACCAGGTCGGGAATGAAGTGCGCCTTGTCGGGATACTCCAGGGTGCTCAGCCAGGCGGATTCCATATCCTCCATTCCGGCGATGTCAAACGTGGTTTTCAGTTGCAGGCGGGCGGTTGCATCATCCACCGCCGCAGCCTCGTAGAAGGCCAGACCCTGCTCATCGTCCACGGCGAATTCGAGGACACCATCCCGCACAGAGAGCAACTCCATTTCACGGTGAGGCGTGACGGCCGGGATGTGACCTGCCAGCCGATACCCGCCTTCGACATCGGAGAAGAAAACAGAGATGCCATCACCCACCGTGATGAAATCCGTCAGCTCATCATGGTTCAGGTCCGCACCGACGGCGTCTGCGATTCCCTGTCCGATGAAGCACCCTGAATCCCTGAATTGAAATGATTCAGTGCCGTGGTAAATGTGCAGCCGTCCCGTCTCGAGCTGAATTCTGTCAGCAATGCCGTCGGAGTTTGTTTGACAATAGAACAGGATGGTTTCGTCACCTTCCGCTGCCGTTCTCGACTGGTCGACCAACCATACCCCCCATACCCTACAGGAACGCGGCGGCATCATGATGTTCTGAATGACATGGCAGGATGGATCGGTAATCTGATAGATGTTGAACATGGCGCCTGTTTCGTGATAGTCGGCGATGAAGAAATCCTTGCCGGTCGTATCCACCCCCATCGACTCGAAGGCATTACGAACATCGAGTTCAGCGGTCTCCACGCCCAGGACTGTCACGCTGAAATTCGTCATTGCATAAGCGACCCTGGGATCGCTGGTGCTTCCCGCCCAGGCAGGATCATAAAACCAGCTCGAGGTGATGATCGGCTGTGTCGCGGTCTTTTCGACAGGATACGCTTCATCAGGAAAATCGTCACTTCCCATGCCGTGGTCATGGTACAGATATCGATCGGCCAGCGACAGGGGGGGATTTGAGTTGGCTTTGTACACAGCGAATGGATGAAGCATGCGGCCGAAGAACAGATGATCGGCGACAGTGTCTTCCGACAAGATCAGTTGTTTTCTGTAGCAGTCGAGTATTTCATCCAGGTAGGCGCGGCTCGCACCGGCTTCAGATTCGTAGAGAAATCCCAATGTGTAGGTAATGTCATCACTGGTCGGATTTCCCCAGGCATCGACCGCTTTATCCACATCATAGAGTATGTGCCTGCAACCGTAAGCGAATGTGTAGGCAAACTCGGCATTGTAGGCCAGCGTGTGATTCCCGGGCGGAACTCCGTTACCCGGTTGATGGCGCATGTAAAAGTCCATCTCCCAGCCCGCCGGCTCCCCGGCGGTCCATTCCGGATGGTATTGAACTCCCGGAAAGAAGCTGAACTGCCCGTCGGCGATGACGGCTTTATCGTGGAACAACACCATGGTTACCGGGATCGGCCTGAGATACGTGTAATCTTGTATGCCGTCCCGTTGTGTCTGCGCGGGTGAGAACAACTTCAATGGCGTGCCGAATTGGTGCTCATACATTGCCATGTGGAGCGGTGTGAGGCGGTTTCCCGAGACGGGCCACAGACCATAGCCGGTGAGCACCACATCCAGCCTGCTCACCAAGGCTTCCCCGACGCCCTCTCCATAGATGAACTTGTCATTTCCATAAGTATCCTGAATCATGTCGTACAGCCACCAAAGCCCCTGGGAAGGTCCGGCCCCGGCAAACATGAAATTGCCCCCGCCGGGATCGTGGTCGTGCGGTGGATTCTGGTAGGCGCCCTCATCGTTATAGCCCACATAACACGGTTTGGCGGGGCGTGATCCCCATACATAAATACCTTCCGCGCTGTAGCCCCAGGGATTCGTGGGCGTCAGGTAGCAATCGAAAATAAAGCGCCAAAGCGACATCCAGTCGCCGTCCCCGGGGCACATGTGCCACCCCGGACGGCGAGGAGGATAATACAATGGATTACTCGGC
>JAFGDC010000415.1 GCA_016932295.1 candidate division CSSED10-310 bacterium | reverse complement strand
GGCCAGGTGGAAATCGCCAACTACAACAGTCCGATGCAGGTGGTCATCTCGGGTGGAAGCGCTGCGCTGGAGCGCGTGGTGGCGGCTATCAAGCCGCTGCGCGCCATGAAGCTGCACGTAAGCGCGCCATTCCACTGCCACCTGATGGAATCGGCGGCACGCCGTTTGGGCGAGGTCATCGACACCCTGGCTTTCCATGCACCGGCGTGGCCGGTGGTACGCAATATCGATGCAAGGATCATCGAGAGCGCCGCGGATGCGATGGAGGGACTCAAGCGGCAGGTGCGCAGCCCGGTGTTGTGGACCACCACCATCGACCTGATGGTAATGAAGGGTGTCACCACCTTCGTGGAAGTGGGGCCTGGCAACGTGCTGAGCGGTCTTATCGGCCGCATCGCCCCACAAGCGGCCAGGTTCAATGCAGGTACGCTGGAGGAAATTCAGATCCTGCGGGAAACCCTGTCACGACAATTCTGAACCGATCCCCAATCCAGGAATATCACACCGCCAGCCGGCCGTACACCTCGATCAGTCGCGACAATTCCCGGCGGCATTTCCGGCAGCGGCCGAGATGCAGCTCCACGGCCTTCTTCTCCGCCTCGTTCAATTCATCCTGCACATAGTAGCTCAGGCGGGTGATGGAGTGGGGCGCCAGCACTTCCCACCAGCCATCATCGGAGATGCGCAGGCGGTCCCGGGCAAGGAGCATGGACAGCTCCGGCGCCAGATGCACGAATGTCCCGCGGTTTTGTACAACAAGCTCGTCAAAGTCCGCCAGCCGGTTATCCACGGCGATCCGCCGCGATTCGTGGCACACCTCAACCTGGAACCGCTCACCCAGATCATCCATCTCATCCACCAGCAGCGCAAACCTGTCCCGCTGCGCCAACAGGTCACGGCCCCGCCGGCGACGGATGGCATCGCCCTGCCGGTGCCGATTGTTTTTCAACCAGGAACGCCCGGCCGACGCCAGGGTCTCAGCCCCCCGCTCGTCCAACAGTTCCGGCGACTCCGCCCGCATGAGACACGCCGCGAAGGCATTGTCAGCCCGCGAAAACCGTTCTTTCATTTCCCTGAAATACTCCGCCGCGCACCAATCCATGGGACCAGGCGACACCCTTGTCCGGCGATGTATCCGTCCCCGCAACACCAACAAGGTCATGTATTCACTGGATTGGGCACACTCCCGTTTCACCAGTTCAGCCACGGACTGTTCATAGCGAACCAGCCGTGCTTCCAGTTCTTCCATCCCGTCCTGCCCGAAGATATGTTCGCCTTTCATGGTCAGTTCCTCTCACCACGGCTGTCGGCCTGGCCTGTCTTGATGAGATAATCGCGCAACCGGCGCAGCGACCGGTGGCGGCATTGCCGAATATTGACGCTGGACATGGCCGATCTGGTCAAACCCCGCTGCACCAGTTCCTCGGCGATATCGGCATCACTGCAGTTGTAATAAAAACTCAGCGCGACGATACAGCGATCACGCGCTTTCAACTGACGCAACCATTTCCGCACCTGCTCGCCGCCTTCCATCGAGTCGATGGGATCCGCCCGGTGCACCAAGCCGTCGTCAGCGGCGATCGTGTCATCCACCGGGTTACGGTACTCCTCCGGCCGCGCCCGAAGGGAATCAAGAGGGATTTCGACGGGCCGGCGGCGACGCTTCAAACGAAGATACTGCTGCAAACAGTTATTCTTGGTAATACACATAAGCACCGGCACCGGCAGGGCTTCAAACGCATCATCCAACGCCTCGCGATGCTCCAGCCGTGCGGCGAGTTCCTCCATCACCGGACGCCTGATCTTGTAATTGAAGATGTTGTAAAACACCTCCATGACCAACTCTTCACGATCCTCCTCTGCCAGCGGATACCGGCGCAGCCACAGGTTGATCCACCCCCGGAGCAAACCGAACAACGTCTCCGCCGCTGCCTCCAGGTCCGGCTCCCGTCCCTGATCGAGGTCACGGCGAATGCCGTTCAGGATCCGGGCGATTGGTTCCGCTTCCCTTGATCGCACCCCGTCACCGCCCATCCGGTTCGAACCGGGCGCGCCGCCGGAAGAGCGATCCATACAACGCGCATCGTTTGCCACAACTCCGCTCCTCTCTCACCAGCCGCCGGTGGAGATTCAGTGTATGACTCATCACCACAAGTAATCAATGCGCGCAGGATGGTTACGGAAATTTCACGGATTCCCGGGCTGACTCATAAACAGAAGCACGAGACGTTGCACATGGTTCGTGACCACTTGACATGGAAGCAACCGTGGCTGCGGCATATCCTCGGCCGACACGCCCGGTCCGGAAAATCGCAACGACCTTGTGGCGTAACGATGTTCTTGTTATGCTGCAATGGGTTGGAGCCACACGACCGGACCTCGGCCCGGCATTACGGAGAACTGACAATGATCAGATTCCTCAGATATCTTCCCCTCAACCTGCTCGGCAACCTGTGGGGCACGCTCTCCAGGCTGCCGCTGCCGCGCGTTGCGCGGCCGCTGGTCTACAGTATGTACAGCGTTTTGACCGGAGTCGATCGCGGCGAAATCGCCGGTGACCCACGGGATTACCGGAGCCTGGCCGACTTTTTCCTGCGCCCCCTGCCGAAGGGCGCCAGATCAATCGCCACCGACCCGGATGCGCTCATTTCCCCGGTGGACGGCGCGGTGTCCGAGCTGGGCGCCATCGAGGACGACCGACTCATCCAGGCCAAGGGACTCACCTATCGCCTGGACGACCTGATAGGGCGGAAGGAATGGGCGAACAGGTTCAGGGGCGGACTGTTCATCACCTTCTACCTGAGTCCCAAAGACTATCACCGGATCCACTGCCCCTGTGATGGCATTGTGCGGGCGGCGGAGAAGATACCCGGACGGTTGTTCACCGTCCAACCATGGGCGGTGAATCGGATGCCGGAACTCTATTCACGCAATGAACGCATCACAAGCTTCCTGGAGACGGCCCGCGGCGCCGTGGCGGTGGTGAAGGTGGGCGCCGCCATGGTAGGCGGTATACGATTGAGTTATGACGACCTTCGCGGGAACACCATGAACGGCAGGTACGAGTTCAGGGAATATGAAGCGGGATATACCATGCGCAAGGGAGAGGAGCTGGGCGCTTTTGCCTTCGGATCCACCGTGATCATGCTGCTGGAAACTGGTCGCGGCCGATTGGGCACATTACACCCAGGCGATTCAGTCCGGATGGGCGGGGAGGTTGCGCGCTGGATCTGAGAAGGCGTGCCGGCCGCAGCCGGTGGCGACCGACAGGCGCCGGCATCATGGTCGGACTGGCCGGGCTGGCCACCGGCGCCACTTTGCGGTTCTGCTCCTCCGCCTGCCGCGCCGCCGGTGACACCTGGTGGGAAGCGCTGGCGCTGGACCACCCACTGCCGGTAATCGGTCTGCTGATCGCCCTGGGTGCTTGGTATTGGACCGCACGGCGGCAAGCGCGCCGCTCCCTGGAATCGCTCTCCTCGAGCCTCACCGCCAATGCCGGACCATTCCTCTTCGGACTGGTAAACTTCCTTGCGCCGCTGCAGGATCGATGGTTCGCCGGGGACATCTCGGATCTGCTGGCGGCCGCCGCAATCGCCGGCACGGGCGGCCTGCTGTGGCTGCGAACAGCCGGAGCGCGTGATCATGAAATCAATGGCTCCGGCCATTGGCGCAATTTCCTGTTGATCGCCGCTGTCACGTTCATCCTGTCCGCCGTGTATTGTCTCGATGTCTTCGGTCCCCGCGCCGCCCCATCCGGCGACGAACCATCCTACCTCATGATCACCCGCAGCCTGCAGGCCGACCGGGACATCAGCATGGACAACAACTACCGGTTCAAGGATTACCGGCTGTTCGGCGTGAACACCTATCCGGTTTTCACGCATCTGGGCAAAGACAGGGTGAACTACCCTCACCACAGCATCGGACTACCCCTGTATCTGGCGCCCTGGCTGGCCGTCTCCCTGCGGTTGGAACCACGACCGCTGGTCCTGGTGATGCGCTTCGCCACCATCCTGGTGGCGATCATATGCTTCATACAGGTCTATCTGCTTGCCGCCCTGGCCATTCCCGCGCGGCGCGCCAGAACGGCAGTGCTCATCGGCGTCAGCACCACCCCCATGCTGTTCTACGCCTCGGAGATCTACCCGGAGTTGGCGGCTGCATTGTGCGCCGCCTACTCGCTGCGCCTGCTGCTGGCCGACCCGGCACCGCGCGGCGCCGCGTGGCGCGCAGGTCTTGCCATGGCGTTCCTGCCCTGGCTGGGGGTCAAGTACATCGCTCTTCTCGGTGCCCTCGTCCTTGTCTGGACGGGCACCATCATTCGCCGACGACGAGGCCGGCGACCGCTGTACGGACTCGGATTCCCGCTGGCCGTCTCCACGGGCCTGTACATGGCGTTCCTGTACAACCTCTACGGCAACTTCTCACCCACCTCCATCTACAAGGGCGTGATTCCCGGTGCACCGGACCACGGTGCCCTCCTGGCGGACATCCAGGCGATGTTCGGACAGATGGGATTCAGGCTGCGCGGCATTAGCGAGCTGTTCACGGGCATCTGGCTGGAACAACGCATTGGTCTGCTCTTCCTCGCGCCCGTGTTCATACTGATCGCACCCGGCATCGTCTCATTATGGAAGAAAAACCGAGGTTTCACAGCCTCCCTGCTGCCGCCCATCCTCGCCCACCTGTTCATTTACGGCTACGAGAGCAACTGGGGCGGCTACTGTCCGGTCAACCGCCCGGTGGTGACCGCCCTGGCCTTGGCCCTGCCGTTATTCGGACAGGGGCTTGCGGTCGCCGATCGAGGCCGGACACTGCGCATCCTCAAGTGGATACTTCTGGGTCTGTCCTGGCTGGTGGCCTACTGCTTCCTGCTCTATCCCCCATGGCTCTACCATACGCTCAGTTCGCATATTGCGGGCGGCGCCGGCAACCTGTTCCGCGCCTTCGACTATCCCGGCTTGAGGAACCTGCCGGACTGGCTGCCGCTCATCATGGGAGACATCAAGCATTACGGCGCCAACCTGACATGGGGAATCGTCCTGGCGCTGCTGATCGGCGTGTTCATGCCGGCGGCGCGGCGCGGCGACCGTCCGAACCCGCGAAGCGCGGTGAAATCGGCGGCCCGGAGTTGGACCATCGCGATCGCCGGCGGGCTCGTTCTGGCACTGGCCTGGCGCCTGGTCTTCCCACCCTTGACCCGGCGAAGCATCGAACCGCCCGCCTCGACCCAGGTGATTCGTTTGAATGTACTTGATGGCAACCACTTCGGCGACGAACTCCGCGGCGGCTGGCTGAAGGGCGGGGCAGCGACAGCCTTTCGCATTATCACGCCGGGGTATCCAAAATCATTCAGCATGGCCGCTCACAGCCTGGTGGACAACCGCCTGCATATCAACCTGGGGGGCCGGAGCGTGGCCATGGCAATGCTCGCCCGGGAACCGGTGCGGTTCAGCCTGACTCCACGAACCGCCATTCACAGGTTCGGCGCCTGGCATACCCGTGTCTACGCGGCCTGCGACAGGTCCTTCACGGCGGCGGAACTGATTGGTTCGGAGGATCGCCGGCGGCTTGGCGTGTTCCTGTTCTTCGATTGACAAGCCATGGAGTCACTGGATAATAGGAAACGAACCACTACAAGGAGGCCTCTTGCACCGCACCCCAACCATCGCCATCGCCGGCGCCGGAGCGGCGGGAGCGCCGGCGGCGCTCGCACTGGCGAAAGCCGGAATGGATGTCGTACTGATCGAACGCGATCGGGAACCTGGCGCCGGCATCCCCTGTGGCGGCGGTGTCGTCACCGAGTACCTGGACAACCTGGGAGTCGATCCCGCCTTGGTGGATCACTGGATCCGCCGCATCAAGGTGCATTCCCGCGGCGTGCTTCGGGAATGGGAGTTCGCCGTGCCCATGCTGGCCTCCTTCAAGCGCGCCGTGGTGGACAAACGCATATTCGAAAAAGCCGTAGCGGCCGGCGCCAGACCGTTGATCCATTGCGCCGTGCGTCGATTCAACGAGGCGAGCGGACACCTCGCTATTGAACATCTTTCCTCCAGAACACATGAAACCATCGAGGTGGACCTGTTGATCAATGCCGCCGGGTGCGGTGCGCATCTGCATGGGGTCGAATGCGGCGTGACGCCATCGACGCCGCGCTGTGCCGCCGCCTACATGGAATTGCGGAGTGACGGAGAGGACCGGGATTTCTTCGAGTTTTTCCTGGATGGCCTTGAAGGTAAACCGGGGTATTTCTGGGTGTTTCCGAAAGGCGACCGGCTCAATGTGGGAGTCGGCTGGCTGGCATCCTGCGGGATTTCGGGCATGACCGAACGCCTGGTTCAGTTCATCGGGAGCCGGTCCGAGCTGTGCGACCGCCAGGTGCTGCGACGCCATGGAGGAGTATTGCCGGTGCAGCGGGCCAGGCGGCTGGTGGGACGCCGCAGCCTGGCCGTGGGCGATGCCGCCGGGCTGGTCAATCCATTCACCGGCGGCGGACTGGTGTTCGCCCAGAAAAGTGCGGCGCTGGCCGCCCGCTGCATCATCGAAGGCTATGCCGTGCATAAAGCCATGGCCGATATACTGACTGCTTATGATCGCAACCTGCGACGGTCGATCTACTGGCGGTGGCTGCAAGTGGTGAATCCCAGTTACCGCTGGCTGGTGGGCAGGACCGTGCGACGCTCCCCGCACGCCTTTGCAACAGCCATGCGCTGGTACTTCCAACTCATGTCACTGACCGCCCAGGTGGTGTCGGAATACCGAGGACGGTTCCAACCAAGGGACCGGAGCCGATCATGATCCGCCGCCTGGAGTTGATCGTGCGCGCGGTACGGATTAAGGAAGCCGCGCTCATGGTGGGCTTTCCCGCCACCGGCGGCTTCCTCGCCCTTTCCACCCCGGATGTCCTTCCGGCCTGTCATCTGGCCTCCGTCATGCTGGGATTCTTCTTCCTGTCCACCTCGGTATATGCTTTCAACGCCTGGGGCGGACACCGGCTGGATGCGCGTAACGACATGCACAGCGACCATCCGCTGCACCAAGGGGAAACCACTCCCGGCGCCGTCCTGGCCGCCGCCATGGTCCTGTTCGGGGCGGCGCTGCTGGTCTTCCTCATCTGCGCGGCCAAGCTGCTGCCATGGGCGTGCCTGCTGTGGCTCCTGTGGGTCGCGTACAGCCATCCCATCATCCTCGCCAAGGGCAGACCCGTGATCGGCTCCCTCATCCACCTGGCCAACGGACTGCTCATGTTCCTCATGCCCTACGCGGCGATCCGCCAACTGGACACGCGCGGCTGGACACTGGCGGTGTTCTTCGCGATGGCTTTCGTGGGAGGACATCTGAATCACGAGGTGATGCACCATGACGCTGATGGCAAGGAAGGTCTGCGGACCAGTTCCATCGTGTTCGGCCGGAGTGTGACACATACCGCCAGCGCGGCGTTGTTCTGCGCCGACTATGCCTTGCTGGGGATCGCCACTGCCGCCGGCCTGGTGGAACCCTGGATCGGCGGACCGTTCCTGGCTCTCGCCTGCGGTCACCTCTACCTGCACAGCCGCACCACCGAGGCACCGCTCACCACCTCCGTTGTCCGCGGTTACCGAGACCGTTACCGGCTGCTGTTCCTCGGCGCCGGAGCCATGGCGACCGCCGCCCACCTCGCCTGGCTGCTCGGTTGCCTGCATCCGGCTCACTGAGCATGACGCCGGCCGGAGCGCGCCCGTGCAAGGCATCGCTCATCAGCGGCGTGCTCCTGCTGCTGGCCGCCGGGTCACTGCTGGGCTGGCATCTCGCCGACACGGCGTCGCACGAGTGGTATCAGAACCTGCACCTCTATGGTGATACGGAGGATGACCAGGGGCATCTCTACAGTCTACTCAGCACCTGGAGCGAGGATGAAAAACGATTCGTCCTGAGCTTCAGCGCTCTGATCCTGCCGGCTGCCTTGTTGTGCGCGGCGAGCGGCTGGTTGCTTGTGGGCGACTGGCGGGATCGCCTCGGACGGTTCATCGAGCGATTGCCGGGATGGCTGCCGGCCACTGGTTTTCCGTTGCTGGTCACTATCGAGATCCTGTTGGCGGCAATCCTGGTGTTGAAATGCACGCCCATCACCGATGACGAGTTCGCCTACTTGTTCCAGGCACGCATACTGGCGAGGGGCGCGCTCTATCTGCCGTCCCAGCCGCCGCTGCCCCGACCTCATTTCGACAATATATTCATCGTAAACAGCGGCAAGTGGTTCACTCAGTATCCCTTCGGCCATCCGCTGCTGCTGTTGCCCGGCGTGCTGCTGGGCCTGCCGGTGCTCATGCCGGCGCTGCTCGGGGGCATGACCATGTTCATGAGTCATGGCACAGCCGAGCACCTGTTCGGCCGGCGCACCGCGTTCATCACCGCGGTCATGCTCTGCCTCAGCCCGTTCTTCATTTTCACTTCCGCCACGCTGCTCTCCCACACCTCCACCCTGTTCCTGCTGGCGCTCTTCACCAGGCTGTTCATCCGCGCGCTGGATACCGCCCGGGTGCGGGACTGGCTGGGGGCGGGTGCGATACTCGGCGCCCTTGTGCATTTCCGGCCTCATCTTCCGGTGCTCTTCGGAGCGCCTTTCGGCATGCTGTTGGTGTATCTGCAGTATCGAAGCGCCGCTCCGACCGGCGCAAAACGCCTGTCACGGTTCCGCTCCCCGGCGTTCTGGCGGCAACCGTTGTATCTTGCCGCCGGCTCCGCCATACCCATAGCCATGTATCTGGTGCTGAACCTGGTGGTCAACGGCAATCCCATGATCACAAATTACGACGCATACTGGGAACCATCCTTTACCAGGGAAGAGTTTCAGAGTACGTCGGTACTTGGGTTCGGCACGTACCCATGGGGTATTGCTCATACTCCCGCGCTGGGACTCCGCAACACCTGGCTGAACCTGCTCCGGCTGGCCTTCTGGCTGCTGGGCAACCCACTGGCGCTGATCCCGTTGCTGTTCTCCTTCCGTGGTTCAAGCCGGGACCGGCCGTGGCTGACGGTGTTCATTACGTTGCCGGTGTTTTTTTTCGGATTTCATTTCTTCTATTTTTGGCCGGGGATCTCTGATACGGGACCGGTGTTCTCGTTCGAATTGATTCCCTGGGTGCTGATGGTGGCGGCCCATGGTTTCTGGTCGGCACGCAAGCCATGGGGACGATTCGTCGCAAACCTTGCGGCGGCCGCCGTGATTGCCGGTTGGTTCGGTTTCCTGCCGGTGCAGGTCAAAGCGCTGGAACGGACACAGGCGGCGGTGAACGAGCCTTACGTGACGCTGGCGAAATGGGCGGCGGAACACGCACCGGGTGAACCGTTGCTCGTCTTCATGGAGTACAATGTGCAGCCCCATGACAATGCACGGTCGTGGGTCATGGGCCGGCCCAACCCGCTGCCGGACCTGTCGGACCGATTCCTCTGCGTGTTGGACCTGGGTGAAACTCGCAATGGGCGACTGGCGGAGAGATTTCCGGACCGGAGCCCGGTGCGGTTGATCATGAAAGAAGATCGACGGATTCGGATCAGGCGGCTCGAGTTCGAGTAAGCGCGGTCAGGGCATCCAGACAGCGAGGTCGAGCGGTTCCTCGGCTTGCAGCGTGAAGCCTCGATCGCAATGGGGCACGAGCAGATAGTCGTGCAGCGCCAGTGGTTCGGCGCGACAGGTCAGGAGCGTTCCGCAACCGTTCAGGACCAGCAGCATGAGAGGACCATCGCCGGGGATTGCGCCGGTGTGTTGCAGTGAGTGGTCATCCACCTCACCATCCACCTGAAGGCGGGCGAACAGGTACTCCTTATGAGGCCGGGTCACCCGCAGCAGCCAGCCCGGCGCCGAAGTCACCAGGTCCCAGGTGAGGAGGGCCGGTGGCGCGGCGTTGAGAAATCCCGCCTGCGCGATGAGGTCCGCTGCCAGTTCCGGTTGTTCCTTGTTTTCCCGCGCTTGCCTGCCGCCCCATCGATCGTAAAAGGAGACGGTCCGCTCACCCAGTGGACGGGGATCGGCGTCGGTCGGCGCTACCGAGATTTCCAGCAGCGTGGTGTCGCAGCCGATCGCGTGAGGCAATCCGCCCGGCACATGGAACACCGCGCCGGGCGACAAGTCGAACCGGTGCATGAGATGTTCGATGGCGCCGTTCCTGCAACTGGCGACAAACTCTTCATGATTCATGGTGCGGCGCAGCCCGGCATGCACGAATGAGCCCTCCGCAAGGCCGAACCATGTCTCCGGCTTGGCGCCGCAACCCGCGGTCTCCCGGCGGTGAACCTGGGCGGAGAGCGTGCCGCGGGAAACCTGGACGGCAGTGTCTATAATCTTGGCGGCCACGCCCAGGCGTACGCCGTGCCGGGCCAGGTGCGCTTCTCCCAGCAGTTCAGGACCGTATTCCTGGAAGAGTTCGGAGAGTGGCAGGCGGTTTCCTCCGGCCAGGTTGATGAGATCGGGAAAAACCGGATCATCCACCAGGAGCCATAATTCCGCCACCGGCTCGTGATCGGACAGGACCGGACCCGGACCGGGAGGATCCGTCCGGGACAGCATCCCCTGGATACGGGACTCGGCTGCCGGACGGCCCCAGGTATACCCCTGGGCGCCGGTACGAATATTGGGAACAGCCGGGCGGAGACAGGATGCCCCGCTGAGCCGCCGCCACATGTCGAGCCTGACACTGGTCATGATCGCCTCGCTTGCAGAGGATCAGGGTAGTGAGCCCGGACCGGCGCGTCAAGAGGCGGGGGATGCGCTTGGAGCAAGGCGCGGCGGCAAAACCCGCCGCGCAAACCAGGGCGCGGCTGGCGCTGCACGCGCTGGCGAGGGGCCGGGGCGGCATTCCCGGTGGTTACGGAATCATTCTGACCAGACGGATGCCTTGAAAATCGCGGCGGCCGGTGATCGTGTTACCCCATCGAGCCGCCGACTTGCAGACGCGGGCCTGGGAACTCCAGTAGCCGCTCCTTGCCACCCGCACCGTGCCGGATGCCGCGCCCGTGTAATCCGTGACGGAACCGGTGGGATACGTGCCATCCCAATCCCAGCACCACTCGGTTGAATTGCCATGAATGTCCAGCAGATTCCATGGATTGGGCAGCTTCGTACCCACCACATCGGGGCCGCCTGTCTTGTTCGCGCAGAATACCGCATGTTGCTCGAATGTCGGCAGGGTGCCCAGGGTGCATGACTGCCAGGCGCATGTCGAGACATTGTAGTTCGGTTCGGTGCACGAAAACGGACCAGTAGTGCCCGCCCGGCAGAAATACTCCCATTCCCCCTCGGTCGGCAGGCGGTACCCGTCCGCATCGAAATCACAATGGAAGGGTCCAGTAGTGTAATTGGCCGGCGTAATCGGTGTGGTAAAGGAACCATCCGTGTAATAACAACGATTGAAGCCATTCTGCACGGACATCACGTTTGCGAACACCAGCGCCTCGCACCATGTGCACCAGCCGACAGGATGCGCCAT